>JAKANW010000382.1 GCA_021823555.1 Chloroflexota bacterium | reverse complement strand
TCGCAAGAAAAGTTGCCTTGCTACCTCGCTTTCTTTGAGTTTATACACAATGTTCGTCGCCGTGGTAAGGCTTTGCTTCATGCCTTGCTTGCTATTCTCATAGCTCCTTGATTTTACTTAAGAGCCATGCTTTTATCCCGGCTTGCGGATGAAATAGAAAATGGGAATGGAGGCAAGTTGGGCTATGACTGAAAAAGCGACCAGCCACGGGATGGAAACATCATATAAAACGCCGATCAATACACTGCCCAGGAACCAGGCTATCCCATAGGTCATGTTGAAGACGCCATAAGCCAAGCCGCGTTGCTCCGTTGAGATCATCCCGGCAATCGCGGCGCGCATAATGGATTCCTGTGCGCCCATGCCAATGCCCCAAAACGCCATGCCCAGCATCGCCAGGGAAAAGCCGCCGAAAAACACCAGAGGCGCGAAAAACGCCGATAGTACGGCGACCAGCATCATGGTCGTCAGGCCGAGGCGATCAAACAAATAACCAAAGGCCAGGGCGGCCAGAGCATCCACCCCCATGGCAACCGCGTATAAAATCGGGATCAGGGTCGGGTCAGCAACAGATGCTTTTTGGAAGTGATAGGCAATCAGGGGGAAATCAGCGAAGCCGGCCGCGATCAGAGCCGAAGCAGCAACGTACAACCAGAATGTCCTTGAAAAACCCTGATCCTGTAATCGCGTCTGGCTGAATTCCAGGTCCTGCGGACGAGGATATAAAAAGCGTGCGGATGTGAGAACTGCAAGCGCCATTAGAGCGGGGATGAGCAACAGGCCATAAGCAGTCTTGTACCCGTCGCGGAAATACAGGGCAGCGGCGAGGATCAGCGGACCAAGGATGGCTCCCAGTTGGTCCAGCGCCTCGTGCAGGCCAAATCCCCAGCCGCGCCCCATGTGCTGGGTGGCATAAGACAGCATGGCGTCACGCGGCGGGACGCGGATGCCTTTGCCGATCCGCTCGATAACCATGAGAAGCGCGGCAAGTTGCCAGTTGCCAGCCAGCGCCAGCAGGGGAACCGCGATCAGGTTCACCGCGTAACCGAAAAATGTGATTGTCCAGTAGCCTTTTGTTTTATCGCTCAAGTAGCCTGACGCCAAACGGATGGTAAAACCGATCAGTTCCCCAACGCCGGAGACAATGCCGACGACTGTTCCGCTCGCTCCGAGGATTGCCAGATAGGGACCGTTGATGCTGCGCGCTCCCTCGTAGGTCATATCCGCGAACAGGCTGACGACGCCGATCAGGACGACGAAGCGCAGGGCGGTTTGGGCTGAAATGCCATGTTCTGCGGTTATTGTGGTTTTCATGAGGAACGATCTCCTGTAAATTGGCTGGCGGCAATAAAAAAGCCTCTACCAGTAGGATGATGGTAGAGGCTATCAGTCGGGAATTCGACAAAGGCTTTTTTCTTTCACACTGACGAGCCTCATCGTCAGTATGCCTATGGCATATTGGATTGGCAAGAAAAATTATACCACTATCACTATTCGTCAGAAAAAGAACGCCTGGCAAGGTGTGGCCGTATGTCACCGTTGGGATTGCCGTCGGCGCAGGGATTCACGGGTACGTGCCCGAGGACGCGTTGACGGCTATTTGGGGCAGGCAGGGCTGGTGGTCCGTGCTCGCGGCGATGTTTGATGGGCGGTTGGAGAAATAAACTTGGATCAACAGCGGTAGAGGCTGATCCCCGCCACCGTTATTTATGACTGCTCTGCCAACCAATCTGTGATCCGATTCTCGATCCGGTCACGTATCTGACGAAATTTGGCGAGCTTTCCTTCGTCTGTTCCATCAAATGCGGCGGGGTCCTCAAATGATCTGTGCATCCGTTTATGGACGCCAGGCCACACAGTTGGGCAGTTTTTATCGGCATCATCACAGACCGTAATGAGATATTGGAACAATACCTTCCCAAGATACACGTCCATGCCCTTTGATCGTTGGGCGGAAATATCAATTCCAACCTCTTCCATCACTTCGATCGTGAATGGATTCAAACCTTTTGGTTCCAACCCCGCGCTGTGTGCTTCATATTTTTCACCGCCGTATTTGCGCAAGAAAGCCTCTGCCATCTGACTGCGGGCCGAGTTTCCCGTGCAAAGAAATAAAACACGAGTTGCCATTATGACTCCTGTAAAGATTCTTTACAGGAATCTTATCCCGCATGAATTAACGCCACACGAACAATGTATTATTAAACAGTTAACGTCATTCGCCAATCGCCTGATGCGGAGACTGGTCAAGTCGGTCGTTTTATGAACTAATCAGGTCTTGTAAGCCAGATGTAAAGACCGAGCAGGTCATGTGGGGTATCAAGCCCGAATTGCATCATGCTCCAATTTCAGGCAGGGTTTCAGCAGATGTTCCACTATGGGATGAATGCAGGCCGAGAACACAATTGTTTGAGCAGGATTACATTTTTGTGAAATTTCTTGTAATTGGGAAAGGCTTAATGTATACTGGAATTGGATCTAAGTTTTTCAGCTAGGAGGGCGGATTCATCGGGGCTTTGGATGGTCTGTGTTTTTCATGCGCCAGCGGGGGTATTGGGTATTACCTCTTTCTGGCGCTTCCATAGTTCTCGAAGGATTATTTTAGGAGTTTGGCTCAATGAAACGACCGTTCAGAATCAAGATAGGAGGGAAAGATCCCTTCCCTTCATCGGCCGGTCATGTCCAGCAGATCAAGCCTCTCAATCCCTATTTTGTTTTCGCTATTTTTCTGGCGCTTACGTTGCTTGCCAGCGGCGACCTGATTGAGATCATTCCGTTCTTTTCCGGGGTGGTCGCCAATCCCCTGTTCCCTTTATTTCACGAAACGCACGACCTGTTTGCGTTGGTGATCGCCTTATATACGGCTCATAAAATATCCTCGGTAATGGGAAGGCGGGCAGTACTATGGTTCCTGGCCTTGCACATCCCATATTTTTACCTTACGTTTCCAACGCACCTTCCGGAGTTGCTGCGCCTGCTGGTGTTGTCTGTTGCCGCCTTTCTGGGCGCCCAGATCATCGCGGTGCGCGAACGCATGGAAACGCGGCTCACCCAACTGGCGGAAGATCTCGATGCGCAACATTCCATCGAGCGCCGGCGGGCTGATGAATTGGACACGATCCGCCAGGTCAGTCATAAGATCAGTTCCATTCTCGAACCAGATACGCTGGTCAGCGAGTTGATGCGCGAGATCCAAGGACAACTTGGTTACGACGACGTCAATTTATGGTTAATAGACAACGCCAGCGAAGAGATCGTTTTGCGGGCGAGCATCCGTCCGCCTGGCAAGCCTCTTGTTGATAGAAATCTGCGTCTCCATCTTGGAGAGGGAATTTCAGGCTGGGTGGCGCAGAGCGACGAACCTCTTCTGGTGAACGACATTCTCCTGGAACCGCGTTTCTTTGGTGATCGGGAGAATGCGCCCCGTTCCGAAATCTACGTTCCTCTGAAAGTGGGCCAGCGGATAATTGGCATAATGGGCTTTCAACGGTATGCGGTGAACGCCTTTCGACAGGAAGACCTGTTCCTGGCTCAAACCTTCGCGGATCAGGTAGCGGTCGCGCTGGAGAATGCGCGGCTGTTCCAGGAGATGGAACTTTACAAGAATGCTTTGAACAGCACGGCAGACGCCGTAGTGATCACCGACCTGGAGAGCCGCGTTTTGGATGTCAACCCATCCTTCGAGCAACTGACCGGCTTTAGCCGCGCCGAGGCCATCGGCCAAAAGATGAGTCTCGTCAAGTCAAGACATACCACGCAGGAGTTCTACCAAAAGATGTGGGATCAGATCCTGCGGGAAGGCCATTGGACTGGCGAGATCATCAATCGCAGGAAAAACGGCGAAGAGTGGAATTCCTGGAACACGATTTCTACGATCAAAGATAAGCGCGGGCATTCGGTCGCCTACGTGGGAGTCAACCGCGACATCACCGCGCTCAAGCAGGCGGAAGCGGCTTTACGTCGCCGCGCCGAGGAACTGACACTCGTTAATCAAGTATCCACGGTGATCAATCAACCATTTGCATTGGCCGATGTGCTCACCAGCACGCTGCGCGAATTGATCCGTGTCCTCGACCTGGACCGCGGCGCGGTGGCAATTTTTACTGAATCAAGCGACCACCTCACTGTCATCGCCAATCACGATCCAAGCGGCGGTCCCGCAAGCCTTGGCCGCGCCATCCCTGTACGCGATAACCCCTCCATGGAATTCATCCTAAGGGAGCATCGCTCCCTGGCCGTGGACGATGTAAATCAGGATGCCATGCTCGGCGACGCGGCGACGCTTTTACAGAAAATCGGCGTCCAATCTATTTTGATCGTTCCACTCATCGTTCAAGACCACGTGATCGGCACCATCGGGCTGGATAGCGTGCGC
>JAKANW010000381.1:1279-4379 GCA_021823555.1 Chloroflexota bacterium | reverse complement strand
AATCTGAAGGCGAGGTCTCGTGCCAAAACATCACCGTGAATATCGTTCCCGGAACAGCCTCGGAGCTTTTCTCCGCCGGCCAACCGTCCAACTGACCATTGTCGCGTTGATTGTATTGGCAATCTTCCTGATCGCACTGGCCGGGAACGGGAAATAACAACCTGCAATTGATTGCCGGATTAGGTTAAAAACGGCGCGTTTCCGGACACGCCATTTTAATTGGAGTGGGGGAGTTGCACCTTGACATATTGCTTACTCTCTATATAATTGAAAAAGGTTTTCAATAACATGTCTACTGAACTTTGGCTCGCTCAATTGCAACAGAACGGTTATCGCCTCACTGGGGCGCGCCGTGCCGTGGTGGAGATCGTGGCGGCTACCCGCCACGCATTGACTCCTCTACAAGTCTATGACCTGGCCCGCACCGAGTATCCCGCCTTGGGCTTGGTGACGGTCTATCGTACGCTGGAGAAGTTGGAGGAACTCCATTTGATCCAGCGCGTCCATCAAGCGGATGGCTGCCAGGCTTTCATCTCATCCGGTCAAGGCCACCAGCATTTATTGCTTTGCCAGAAATGCGGGCAGGTCACTTTTTTTGGAGGCGATGACTTGGATTCGTTCATTGGCTCCATCGCTAAAAAGACCGGTTACCGGATTCGCGAGCACTGGCTGCAACTCTTTGGCCTGTGCCCAGACTGCAAATAAGTAACTCACCTTATGCAAAACGTCCCGAAGGCTCCCGCAATTCAGATTTGTTCTCATGCAAACCTTCGGGACGGTGCATACCACAATAAGTAAATCCTATGTCCCATATTCCTCATCGACTCGAAGTCGAATCCGCCGATATTGGCTACGGCGATAAGATCATCCTACACGACCTGACCTTCAGCGTGCCGCATGGCGCACGCGTGGCGGTCGTCGGCCCGAACGGCGCGGGCAAGTCCACACTCTTCAAGGCGCTGGTTGGACTCCTGCCTCTGCAAAAGGGGCGCATCCTGATCCATGGACGCTCCCTTGGCGACCACAAAGACTGTGTGGCCTATGTGCCTCAACGTGAAGATGTGGATTGGCGCTTCCCGGTCACGGTCAGCGACGTGGTGATGATGGGCCGCTTCGATCATCAAGGCTGGTTCAAAAGCGCTTCTGCGCATGACAAACAGGTGGTGGAAAAAAGCCTGGCTCAAATGGGTATTGCCGAAACCGCCAATCGTTCCATCAGCGATCTGTCTGGCGGACAGCAGCAGCGTGTCTTCCTGGCGCGCGCCCTGGCGCAGGAACCGCACATCCTATTGATGGATGAGCCGTTTACCGGCGTGGACGCGCCGACCCAGGAGGCCACACTCAATTTGCTGGATGGCCTGCGTGATGCCCAAGTCACGGCCATGATCTCCACTCATGACCTCAACCTGGCGGCCACCCGTTTCGATTTGATGCTGCTGCTCAACCATCGCCTGGTCGCTTTTGGGAAACCGGAAGAAGTGATGAAGCAGGCTCATCTGGCAGATGCCTTTGGTTCCCACCTGACGATTTTGCCGGATGGTACCGTTGTAGTGGATGAATGTTGTCCGCCGGAGGGGAACGCATGAACTGGTTGCTCCAACCTCTCGCTTATGAATTTATCCAGCGCGGCCTGCTCGCGTCTGTGATCGTTGGGATTTTGTGCGCGGTCATGGGCACCTACGTTGTGCTGCGCGGCATGGCCTTCCTGGGCGACGCCATGGCTCATGCCATTCTGCCCGGGGTTGCCATCGCATATCTCCTGCAAGGCAGTTTGCTCATCGGCGCGCTGGCGGCGGCCATTATCATTGCTTTGAGCATTGGTTATTTTTCCCGGCAGGGGACGATCAAGGAGGACACCGCCATCGGGATCTTGTTTGCGGCCGCGCTGGCGCTGGGTGTGGCATTGATCAGTTCGATCCAAACCTATGCGGTGGACCTGACCCATATCCTATTCGGGAACGTGCTCGGCGTCTCCTCCTCGGACTTATGGCTGACTGCCGGCCTCGGGCTTTTGATCCTGCTGACGGTCCTCCTGTTCTTCAAACCCTTCCTGATCGTTTCCTTCGACCCGGTCCTGGCTACCACCCTGCGGCTGCCGGTCGAACTCCTGCGCAACCTGATGTTGGTGCTGCTGGCCCTGACCGTGGTTGTCTCGCTCCAGACAGTGGGCGTCGGGTTGGCGGCGGCCATGTTGGTCACGCCGGCGGCCACGGCCTATCTGCTCACCCGCCGCATGTGGTCCATGATGCTGGTCTCCGCAGCCCTTGGCGCGCTCTCTTCGGCCATCGGCCTGTTCCTGAGCTATTACCTGAATATTGTCTCCGGCTCAGCCATTGTCCTGACGACCACGACCTTTTTCCTACTTGCGTTTCTTTGGAAAAAGAGACGCCTTGCCTTATAATCCGATTGCCAACTCGGAAAGGAGACTCTTATGGCAATCGTAGAAACCAGCATTAGTATCAGTAAGCCTGTCGAGAAAGTCTTTGTGTTTTTGACCGACCTGCAGAACCAGACCAAGTTGAACGGCTCATTGACCGAGATCGCCGTCGGCGGCCCGGTGGCGGTTGGGACTCACGTGAAGATGAAGGGCACAGTCATGGGTCGCACCTTCGAGACCGATAATGAAATTACCGCTCTCGAACCGAACAAGAAGTTTGCGATGAAGACCAAGGCCGCGCCGCCTGCTTCCGATGTCACCAATACCTACCTCCTTGAGCCGGAGGGCAATGGCACCAAGCTGACCATCCAGATGGATACGGTCATCATGGCCATGGGCATGGAAGCCATGGTCAAGAACCAGCTCAAGACAAGCCTCGACACCACGCTGGCAGCTATGAAGAAAGCGATTGAGGCGTAACTCCATTCGCGCTGAGCGTAGGACGGTCCACTTCCGTCCCGCAGTCGAAGCGCTCGTTTTGCAGAAATTGTGTTTCGACTGCGCTCGCCCAACGGCTCGCTCTGCTCAACGCGAAGATGATACCTTGCCCTCCCGCACACCTTGACGGGAGGGTTGTTTTATTAACTCTCTACCGTGCATCTCATCAATTTGTGTCACTGCGAGCCGCCGCTCGCCTGCCCCGATGTACTTGCGGGGTGCTCT
>JAKANW010000381.1:0-1269 GCA_021823555.1 Chloroflexota bacterium | reverse complement strand
TTCCCTGGCACCGCCCGCCACCGCCGCAGGGATGCTGCGAGCATCAGCGGAGCGATCCTGTGGACGATGGTGCGACACTTGCACCCCGTTCGCCTGCACCTGTGTCGCAGGCACAGGCGGGCCGCGAGCCCAACGGGGCGAGACGGCCTGCACACGTGTGCCGCACTGCGTTTGCACAGTGCAGGCAAACCGCAGGTGTGGCGGCATGGCAATCCCCTTGAATAGCCAATTTCTTGTCAAACACGAGATTTCGGCACATCGTCCTGCGAGAAGAATTTATTATGGGCGACAATCGAACAAGTCCAAACCTTTGGGTGTGATGGAGAGGCTGGAGTGCTGGCAATGATCGGCCAGCCATTGTGTCCTTTCAGATGTGATCGGGTGCTCGTGCGTGACCAGGAAGAAACGCACGTTGCCGTTCCTGATTTCATCGGCAAGCTGCTCGTCCGTCAAGATCGGGTCGGCGCCGGTGAATCCGCCCATAGCCATGACAGGCTGCCGGGTCAACAGTTCGAGCGGCGCGGCCACCACTGCATTATCGGCGGCGGTGATAAAAGTTTCATGCAGTTGCTGGGCTTGCAGGAAGGCGGCGATGGCTTCGTATTTTGTCAGGTTGTCGCGCTCGCCGCCCCAGTAAACGAGTTCGGGATTTGCATAGGGCAGGACCACATCTCCACCGCCCCACATCGGTGTAGTGGACCAAACGAAGGGAACCAGCAATAGTGAAAACAGGATGGGGATAAGAACGAATTCGCTCCGAAGATGTAGGCGGGAGATGAAAAATAAGATAACGAGCATGCCCAGTGCCAGGGCAGGCAGGATCAACGGGTTTACTTTGGGGAAGAAGCCGAGGAGAAACAAGATGACGGTCGTTGCCGCGGCTATAGCCAGCGCCAGGTACCAGCCCGCTCGCTGGCCTTTGAAGAAGCCAAATATCCAAAAGGCCAGGCCCGCCGCAGAGGGTACAACGATGAGCATGAGGAACGAGTCAAAATAATATCTTGGATAGTAGCCGAGGAAAATCACGGTGACAAAAATGGTCAGCACCATTGCGAGGGGCATTAACCAGGCGGAACGACGCCTGGCATTGAAGTCATCCATCCAGGTGATGATGCCCACGGCGCTTAAGGCGGCGATGGGTGGCGCCAACATGTTCAGGTAATAACGATGGATCAAGCCGCCGTAGCTGTAGAGAAAAGCGGTGGGAATCAACCAGCCGGCCCAAAGCAGGTAGAACAGGATCTCACGTCCGAGTGGAAGTTTCCAGGA
>JAKANW010000380.1 GCA_021823555.1 Chloroflexota bacterium | reverse complement strand
GGAGGCCGCCACCGGCATCTCCAAAGACCTGTCCGATGCCGGGCACGCCATCGAACGCGCCGAGACACGCATCAATGCCATGCAGTCCCGCGTCGAAGCGATCAACAATCTGATCGCCACCGGCGCGCTGGAAACGGTCCGCGAGGGCGAGACGGGCTTCTTCTTCGATGCGCCTGCCGCGCAGAGTCTGGCTGAGGTTGTCCGGCAGTTTGAACGCAGGCGGAATATCTTCGATCCCGTTCAAATTGCCGGGCATGTCCAAAATTACAAGAGGCGGCGTTTCCTGCGCGAGTTTTCCGCCTTCGCTGGCCCATGTCCATAAAAAATAAAAAGTAGGCTGTCTGTCAGAACAGCCTACTTTTGCGAGAGAACCTCCTCATCCCGCCACAGGGTTTCTTCTGCTCACTTTCCAACTGATGCCCATCCCTTCGGGGATGGGATAGAGTTTATAGTCATGCCTGGGTTCGAGGTCGAACTCAAGCAGAATCTCGTTGACCAATGAAATTGAAATTTGAATGCCGGCCGTAATCCCTGGGATCGGGAGGGTGATCTCTGCATAGCGGTTCACCTTCTCCCCCCAACCAATGCTGAACACACTGTTAATGCCGGTCTTGTCATCGATAAGGTTGTATTCGGCAACCAGCGCGGCCTTGGAGGAAGGCAAAATATACTCCCTGCAGGATTTGATGGTGCGACTAAACATCTGGCCCGTTTTCTCATTGCCGGCTTCGGCTGCCAACTTGTTTCTACCGATGCAAACATTACCCAGAAACAAATTGACCCGATAACGGTGGATGCTCACCGGCAAAACAACAATCTTGCACTCGTTTTTGAGTGTGTGGATTTTTCCCTTCCCTTCCACCTGCAAGGATAAATCGGCTCCCGTGCCGAAACCTGGAACTTTGAGACAAACGCTCCACCCCTGCGTTTTGGCCTGTGTCTCCTCATAGCTCACTTTACTCTTTGCAGTCCGGGGAGGTTGCAGCCGGAACAAGGGGATTTCCAGGTTGATTGGCTCCAGCTCCTCCATGATTTCCTGCCGCAGACCCAGCAGCCGCATCATCTTTTGGGCAGCGCCCCGTTTTTGTTCCCTGCTCAATTTGTCCCACTGCGATTCCTGGATGGGGTATCCCGCTTCAGAGTATTTTTTCAGGATGGTGTTCAACCATTTGGGTTTTAATCCCAGTTGCCCCAACCCGTTCGTAACTTTGTCCTGATCGATGATGCCTCTGAAAGCCCAATTTTCCCTTTTGCGTTCCCGGATGACCCCCATGAAATGATCGCCTCTGCCTTGATCCAGCGGTGGAAGCGGCACATGCGGACCAAGATAAGGCGGTCCAAAGCCACACTCACAACCATCCCGGTGACGATAACCATTACACATGGTTTCTTCCTTCCTACAGTATGTTTATAGCACGAAAGACGGGTGTGTTTCAAGACTTAACCGTATACTGTTTTTGCAACGCCTGTGCAGTATAAGCCGCGGGGGATCGAGTTGGTCCTCCCGGAATTCTTGGATGCAAATATTCTCGCACGAATTATTTTTTCACCAAAAACTTTTACCAACATGTTCAATTTCAAGCTCAACGGATTCAACGCTCAAGTGAAGTATACTAAATCATATCCCAGATGCTGAGGAGATGCTGATGACAGATCTAAAATTGCCAATGGCTATGCTCGAATTACGGCCGGCTTTGGGGAATATCGTGGCCGAAGCCCGGGAGCGCGCACCTTACTTTTCAGTCCTGCTCTCATCCAAACACGGTCTCCAGATCGTTGTGGACAACCGCGAAGAACGGGTGGTGGAACGCCCGCCGACGGCCGGGACTGTGTTGACGGCCTTCGACGGCGTCACCACTTACGAACGCGCGGTCGGCGGTTTTGCCCGGGACGAAGTGCAGCGGGCGGCGCGCGACCTCGTCCAGGGGGTGAGCTTCGAAAAGTACACCCCGGCAGACGAGCCGGAGCGTCGCGGGGATTTTGTCACGCCGGTGCAGATCGACCCGCTGGAGCTGACCATCCAGGAAAAACTGGATCGTTGCCGCGAACTGCAGCGCCGGGTGAAGGGACGCGATCCGCGCATTGTCAATGCACGGGTGATGTACCTGGAACTGGGCGAACATGCCGTGTTCGCCAACCGCGCAGCCGACCTGGCCCAGCGCATCCAGCGCGTCAACCTGTTCCTGATCGTGATCGTGGCCGGACCGGACGGGCAGGTCCGTTATGACCGTCTGTCCAAGTCCGGCGGCGCTGGTTGGGAAGTGTTGACCTTTTCCGATGCAGAAATCCAAAAACTCGTGGACGGCGCGGTGGCCCTGCTCAGCGCCGAGCGGATCGAACCGGGCGAATACCAGGTGATCACCGCCCCCGGCGTGAGCGGAACCATTTGCCACGAATCCTTCGGACACGGCGTCGAAACCGATATGTTCCTGAAGCAGCGCGCCCGCGCCGCCCATTTCATCGACAAGACGGTCGGTTCGTCCCTGGTGAATATCTTTGACGATCCAAGCCGTCCCGGAGGCTTCGGCTCATATTTCTTTGACGATGAAGGCCGTATGTCCACCCTCACCCAGATCGTGGAAAAAGGGATCTTCCGGCGCGGCATCACCGATTTCTACTCGGCCACCGCACTGGGCATCCCGCGCTCGGCCAACGGGCGGCGGCAGGATTACAGCCGCAAGGCCTATGCCCGTATGAGCAACACCTACTTTGAGGCAGGCGATTCCACATTGGAGGAGATGCTGTCGCAGGTGGATCACGGCATTTATCTCGACAAGTGGTCCTCCGGCATGGAGGATCCGCAGGGCTGGGGCATCCAAGTCACCTGCCACTATGGGCACGAGATCAAGGGCGGCAGGATCACCGACCGGGTCTTCGCGCCCATCGGGATTTCCGGCTACGTGCCGGATGTGTTGCAGAGCATCTCGGCAGTGAGCAAGGATCTGAGACTGGAAGCCGGTACCTGCGGAAAAGGCCACAAGGAAGCCGTGCCGGTTGCCTCGGGTGGTTCGCATCTTTTGCTGAGAGCGAGGTTGGGCTGATGTTGAACAAAATCGTAAGTGCGCTGAAGGGGCGCAGCGACCTGTCAGGCTGGACGGTGCGCCACGTCCTCACGCGGGACACGCAGGTCTACGCGGTGCCGAAGCAGATCGAGGCGCGCCGCAGCGTGGACGGTGAAAAGTATGTGGTGGATGTCCTGTGCCAGACCAAGGGCGCGGACGGATCACCCGCGGTGGGGAACGGGGATGCCACTTTGCTGCCCGGCGGCGATATCGCAGCCGGCATCGAAAAAGCTGCGCTGGTGGCCAAACTTGTTTCCAACCCTGTTTACAACCTTCCCGCCCCGGCTCCGCTGCCAGATGTCCCGTTGGTGGATGCGGATTTGAAAAAGGCCCCGGACGCCACCATGCAGTCGGTGATGGAGCGCATCCGCTCGACGGCGGCCAAATATCCCGATGTGCGCCTGACCGCCGCGGAATGTTTCGGCGAGATCCATGCCATCCACCTGGTGAACAGTCGCGGCATGGATGTGGAGCAGGAGGCCACTGAGATCGACGCGGAATTCACATTGATAGGCCAACGAGCCGGCCATCAGGTTGAAACCTTCAGGGAGATGGGAATGCGGCGCGTGGCCGACTTGAACCTCGAAGCTGAAATCGAACGGCAGGCAGGCTACACGCGCGACCTGTTGGAGGCCGGAGCGCCCCCATCCTGGCAGGAGGCCGTGGTTCTGCGCCAGGATGCCCTGGCGACCTTCATGGCCGGCGATAGCCTGGGTGGCAGTGTGCTGCGCTCGCTTGGCTCGGCCGCTTCCAAATATTCCAGGATTTCTTCGTGGGAGGTTGGCAAGCCCGTGTTCCGGCGCGAAGTCACGGGAGACCCGCTCACCGTCTGGGCGAACCGCTGCATCCCCTATGGGACAGGCTCGAATCTTTTCGACGATGAGGGGCTGCCTGCCCAACGGGTCGAGTTGATCCGCCGGAACGAGCTGGTTACTTTCACCGCCAGCCAACGCTATGCCGATTATCTCAAACTCCCGCCCACCGGCGCATTCGGCGGAGTGGAATTGCCCCCTGGCCAGACCCCGGCTTCCGCTCTGCTGGACGAGCCGTATGTGGAAATCATCCAGTGCTCCTGGGTCAATCCCGACCTGATCACCGGCGATTTTGCCACCGAGATCCGCCTGGGCTACTGGGTGGAGAACGGCGTGCGCAAGCCGTTCAAAGGCGGACAGTTGATCGGCAACTACATGGACGCGCTGGCGGATGTGCGCTGGAGCGCCGAGACCGGTTTCTTCGGCAGTTACCTCGGTCCGCACACGGCGCGTTTCAACAACCTCAAGGTCGCAGGGGATGAAGGATAGATAGATGCAAAGGACTCC
>JAKANW010000379.1 GCA_021823555.1 Chloroflexota bacterium | reverse complement strand
CGAATGGCCATCGCTTGCAACCAGATGAATCATGCCGGCTTTCGCCAGGGCCAGGCTGGTCTTGCGCATGTTTTTTCCGAAAATCCCCTCAAGGCTTCCGGCGGTAACCTGGCAATAAACCTCGTCGCGATCGATTAATTCCGAGAGGCGGGAAGGCTGCTGCTGGACAAAGGAAGTGCGCTCGGGATGGGCAAGGATCGGCCTGAGCCCGCAGAGGCGAACCGAATAGGCAGCACGCGCCACCTGATCGAATGTCGTATCCGAAGTCTCCATCAGCAGGTATCCGCGGCCCCCCAGCGTTAGAGAATCAAGGAATGATTTATCCCCCGCCAGACATGCGCTCATGGGCACTTCGGCCCCGGCGATGAGACTCAGATCGATTTCAGCAGCCGCGAACCGGCTGCGGAGCTCACGCAGTCTTTCCTCGACGTTGGAGCCGTCGTAATAACCCTCGATGATATGCGGCGTTGCCACAATGGTTGTAATCCCGTCGGCAGCCGCGATCCTGCCCATCTCGATACTGGTTTCGATATCGGCCGGACCGTCGTCCACGCCGGGAATGATATGGCAATGTGTGTCGATGAACTCCAACAGCGCCGTCCTCGCCGGCAAAAACAATTTGTTGCATTTTGAGACTGGCAGCCGCATGAACCCTACATCATCAAGCAGGTGCCGTCCAGATGGCTTTCTTGTGATTGGCCGCGTGCTCGATTATGCTAGAAATAATTGGAGATCCGCGGATTCTTCTTTCGAGCGGTGTATGAACAAATCCAAAAAGAAACTCAATAAGCCCCTGAAAATATTCGGAATCCTTCTCATCGTCGCTGGACTGGCGGTACTGCTCTACATACCGGCGACCTGGGTGTTGGGTTATTTCGTCCAGCGCGGGCTGCCGGCAGAATTCGATCAGGAGTCAGCCTCTGCTCTTTCCCTTAACCAATCGGTTATGGACAAGATGCAGGGCGCCGCCGAGGCTGAAAAAATCCGCGAGCTCGCCAAAGCCTTCCAGAAGCAGATGCACAGCGAGCAGACCATTGCCCGGCTGGAGATCCCGAGGATCGGGGTCAACGCCATCGTCGTGGAAGGCACCACCGACGGCGCCCTGAGAAAAGGCGTGGGCCACTTGGAAGACACTCCCCTGCCTGGTATGGGCGAGAACTTCAGCCTTGCCGGGGACAGGGTCCTCTACGGCGCGCCCTTCCTCAACCTGGATGATCTCCAGGAAGGAGACGAGATCCGGGTAAAGACGACATACGCCCAATTTGCCTACACTGTGGTCGGCCAGAAGATCACCACACCGGAAGACACCGAGATCCTCAAATCGCCGGGCTTCGAAGCTGTAACCCTGATCACCTGCGATCCCCCCTGGGACACCTCGCGCCGCCTCGTTGTCCAGGGAAAGATGACCTCTGCCTCACTGCTCGGTTCCTAGCCCGGGTTCTGTACAAGAATAGTTGCAACGCTCTCCGGTGGCGTTTGCCTCCAACAATAAACCTAATAGGCGCCGCGGCGGGAAAGAACCACAGGCACAGTCTTGAGGATGATCTTCAAATCCAGCAGGACTGACCAGTTCTCTATGTAATACAGGTCCAGCTTCGCCATCTCTTCAAAATGCCTGCGATCGCGCCCGCTCACCTGCCACAAACCAGTGACGCCTGGCCGCACGGACAGCCTTTTCAAATGATGAGACTTGTAGCGGCCGACCTCGTCGGGCAGAGGCGGCCTGGGCCCAACCATGCTCATGTCGCCTTTGAGGATATTGAATAATTGCGGAAGCTCGTCAAGACTGGTGCGCCGGATAAACCTGCCGAAACGTGTGATTCTCGGATCGTCCTTCATCTTGAACATTGCGCCGGACGCCTCATTTTTCCGTTTCAGCTGTTCCCGCATCTCGTGGGCGCCGACGAACATCGAGCGGAATTTCATCATCTGGAAGGGCTCGCCGTCCTTCCCCAGCCTTGTCTGTCTGAAAATTGCCGGACCCTTTGAAGTCAGACGGATCATGATGACGATAGGTATCATCAGTGGCAGATCGATGATGATGAGCGCCAGCGCGAAGACAATGTCGATTAATCGCTTGAGTCCACTGTGCAGCGTGTCAAGGCTCGGCTGGCGAACATCGATCATGGCTAGGCCGTCATATTCCTGGATATCCAGGCTGCTGTAAGGATAAGCAAAGGAATCCGGAATAATTCGAACCTTGACGCTCTGCCGGACGCCGTTGTTGACGATCTGCTCCATCAGGGCATGATCCTCGGGAGGCAGGGCAATCACCACCTCATTGACTTCCTCCTCCTTGAGCAACCGGGGCAGATCCGCAACCTTGCCCAGCAGAGGCAGCTCGTCGATTGGTGACGCCTTGGCCGTTTCATCAACAAACCCAACGCATTTCACTCCCAGCCAGTTCTTGGTGTGCAAGTGCTGATAGAGATCCACGGCCTCCGGGCCGGCGCCGACAATCACCATTTTCTTGCGCCAGGCGCCCTGACCGAATAGCTTGATCTGGCTGTTGTGGGCAACAAGGCGAATCACGATCAGCAGAGTCAGGAAGGTGGTGATCATGACGATGATGCCCGGCCTGGAGAAATCATCGTATTCGGCGAATACAAAATCCTCGAGGATGAAAGCCGAACCGACCAGCATGGCAAAAGCTACCAGCGCGCTTTTTATGACCAGAGATATGTCAGTCAGGCGCGAGTACCTTTTCTGGGAATGGTAATCGCCGCCCATCAAGATGCCAGTGAGCGTTAGCAGAACAAAGGAGACGTAAAACATCAGGTCAAAAATCGACAGATTGTTGCGGCTGTGGACGGCAAATGACGGATATGCCCGCACCAGAAACCAGGGGAGCAACGTGGCAAAAACGCCAGCAAGTATATCAGCCAACAGCACCAGGCGTGGCAATCTGCTTTTTCCCGACATTTGTACTCCCTTATACCCGGACCATTTCCGGACCTTTCAGCGCCAGGCGCCCAAAAAAAACAGGCCCGCCGTCACGGCAAGTTCCGGTAAACCGTGGCATTTAGCGAACCAGCATTATCATTTTAGCACTTCCAGATACTGCTTAGTATGAATGCGGGGGGCAAAAAAGGGTTCGGAAAAGGCGCTCAAATGCTTTAGGATGACACCACTTGAGAGTGCCCGGAATTGGCGCTTTTACGCGGGAGGGCCCGGCTTCGAAGCCGGCCAGGCCACCATGATGCCTGTAAAGAAAAAGTAGATCATCGTCAAGCCAAACATGTTCCAGTCCCAATCGAACGACGTATGAATCAGATAGATAACCAGCAGGGAAATGATCGCAGCCGCCAGACCCTTTTCCCAGCGGTCCCGGATACGGCACCAGGCAAGCGCCGCCACGGTCATCGAAACCGCGATGAAAGCGCCGCCAAGCGCAAAACCTACAATACCCAGTTCAGAGAGCAGGCTGAACCCCAAACCATGAGCCTGTTTCACGAAGACCAAATCGGACTGCCTTCTGGCCAGATGAACAAGCGGAAAGCTCTGGGCGCCTGAGCCTGCAACATAGTTATCTTCCCAATTGGCGATGGCTTCTTTCCAAATCTCCCAACGTCCCGATGAACCCAGCTCGATGAGGCGGCCGGCGCCGGCGGGCTGCGATGGCTTGCCGACCGTAAAATTGTCATACGCCTGTTGAGCCCAATCACTGACAGAGGGTTGTGAGCTTAAAAAAAGGAGCACGAGCACGGCAATGGCGGCAAACGTAGAAACAATAGAAACTCCCCCAGCCAGCCTCGTGATCGCAGCGGGGAATTTAACCTTTTGCCCAATCATAAGCGAGCCTAAAAAAACCGCTCCGACAACGGCCAGGGCTGCAAATATATATATCCTTAATGCGGATGCTGCCTCCATCCGCAGCCCTAAGTCAACATGATCCTGCATCAGCGCTTCCTGGCCCGTGGCCCACCAGGCAATCAGGATAGTCGGAACCAAAGCCAGCGCAAGCATCCCAAAGCTTCTCAGCCTCACCGGGGAAATCGCGAAATACACGGCTGTGCCGATTACAAGCGCCAGAATGGCTCCCCGCGAAGCCGTAAAAAAGAGGCAGATAAGCATCAGGGTTGCAGCTAAAGCTG
This sequence comes from Chloroflexota bacterium, assembly GCA_021823555.1. The sequence continues at coordinate 297 of JAKANW010000379.1, read as the reverse complement.
AAAGTAATCGCCAAACCAGATGATATGTCTTCGACGATGCGATGTAGACCGCCAGCGGAACTCCCAGGGCCGTCAGAAGCCCCATGGCATTAGAGTAGCCAATTGGCGGCTTTGGCAGTGGGAATATTGCTGATCGCAAACAGAGCGGTGAGGAAGTGGGCGCCGCCGATGTTTGTTGGCGTGGTCACGATCTCAGCGCTATACGGCCTGGGATCCAAGGCTCTGCCGTCGAACATCGACAATTTGGAAAATGCGGCCAGAATTGCTGTGCCAATTGGCTACTCTAATGCCATGGGG
>JAKANW010000378.1 GCA_021823555.1 Chloroflexota bacterium | reverse complement strand
AAGATCAAGCAGGACCTGATGGCGCGCATTGACCCGATCCGCAAACCGACGGGCATCATCAGCACCAATACGTCGGGCATCCCGGTCAAGGATATTGCCGAGGGGCGCTCGAAGGAATTCAAGAAGCATTTCCTCGGCACGCACTTCTTCAACCCGCCGCGCTATTTGAAGCTGCTGGAGATCATCCCCACGGCGGATACGTCGAAGGAAGTGACCGGGTTCATCAGTCACTTTGGCGAGGTACGGTTGGGCAAGGGCATTGTGCTGTGCAAGGATACGCCCAACTTCATCGGCAACCGCATGGCCTTTGGCACCGGCGCGTTCGGGCTGGATTTCATCCTCAAGAACGATTACACCGTTGACGAGGTGGATTCGATCACGGGGCCGTTGATGGGCCGCCCGAAGACCGCCACCTTCCGCTTGATTGACCTGGTCGGCATTGACGTGTGGGATCACGTCGGGCGGAATCTCGCTCCGCTCATTCCGTACGACAAACTCGGCCAGGAATATCTCAAAGCCGAAGGGCCGAACAAGCTGATCGCCAACCTGGTCGAGCGCAAGTGGCTGGGCAACAAGACCAAGGTCGGTTTCTACAAGGAAGTCCGCAAAGAGGATGGCAGCAAGGAATTTTGGTCGCTCGACCTGAAGACCCTCGAACACGTTGCGCCGAGCAAGCCGCGCTTCGACTCGGTCAAGGCGGCGAAAGATGTCGAGGGTCTGGGTGACAGGCTCAAGGTCCTGCTGGATGCGGACGATAAGGCGGCGCAGCTTGTCCAGGCGTTGACCTATCAAGCCTTCCAGTACGCCTCATCCATCATCCCCGAAGTGGCCGACAGCGGCAAGCCGATTGACGACGCCACCCGATGGGGCTTTGGTCACGATGCCGGGCCGTTCGAGATCTGGGACATGCTTGGCGTGCGCGAGGTGGTCAAGCGCATGAAGGCTGCCGGCTATCCTGCCGCCAAATGGGTGGACGCCATGCTCAAGGCTGGCTTCGAGACGTTCTACCAGTACAAGGGCGCCAACAAGATCGGCGTGTACGATATATCAAAGCAGAAGTACGCGCGCTTCAAACGCGAGGCCGAAATGGTGATCCTGAGCGATTTGAAGGGCGCTAAGAAAGTTATCACCGAGAACGCAGGCGCGTCCATGTATGATATCGGCGACGGCGTGGCGCTGGTGGAATTCCACACCAAGATGAACGCGCTCGATGATGACATCTTCAACGTGATGAGCGAAGCGCTCGACCGCGTGGAGGAGGATTTCGACGGGCTGGTGATCGGCAGCGAAGCCGATAACTTCAGCGCCGGCGCGAACCTGTTCATGGTGGTGGTGGCTGCCCAGCAGGGCATGTGGGACACGCTGGATGCTGCCATCCGCAAACTGCAGCGCGTCAACATGCGCATGCGCTACTCGCCGAAACCGATCGTCGTGGCCCCGGCAGGGTTGGCGCTGGGCGGCGGCTGTGAAGTGATCATGCACGCCTCGCGTGTGGTGGCCGCTTCCGAATCGTATATTGGTCTGGTGGAACTGGGCGCAGGCGTCATTCCTGCCGGCGGCGGTACAAAGGAGTATATGCGCCGCCTCATCGGCCCGGCCATGAAGGTTGAGAACGCTGAAGTGTTCCCGTACCTGCAACGCGCCTTCCTGCAAATCGGGCAGGCCAAAGTAGCCACCTCCGCCGAGGAAGCCCGCGGCATGGGCATCCTTGGGCCGCAGGATCGCATCGTGATGAACCGCGCTCAGTTGTTGACCGAAGCCAAGCGCGAAGCGATGCACCTGGCCGCTGTGGATTACCGTCCGCCCGCGCCGGAATTGATCTACGCTCCCGGCCGCGACATGTTCGGCGCGATGAAGATCGGCGCGTGGTCCTTCCAGGAAGGCAAATACATCACGGAATACGATGCACACATCGCCACCAAGCTGGCTCACGTGATGGCGGGCGGCCTGTTGAGCAAGCCGCAATGGGTCAGCGAGCAATACATCCTCGACCTGGAGCGCGAAGCCTTCCTCTCCCTGTGCGGCGAGGAGAAGACCCAGGCCAGGATGTGGTCGCTGTTGCAGACGGGCAAGCCTCTGCGGAATTAAAGGAGTTGACCATGAAAGAAGCTGTTATCGTAAGCGCTGTTCGGACTCCGATCGGTAAAGCCAAAAAGGGAGGACTTGCCACGGTTCGTCCCGACGAAATGGCTGCCACCGTTATCCAGGAGTTACTCAAGCGGACGCCGAATCTCGACCCCGCCCAGATCGAGGACGTGGTCATCGGCTGCGCCTTCCCCGAAGGCGAACAGGGCATGAACATGGCGCGCATGATCGCCCTGCGCGCGGGCCTGCCCGATAGCGTTCCTGCTGAGACCATTAACCGTTACTGTTCATCGGGCGTCCAATCCATCGCGCACCTTGCTTATGCAATCAAATCCGGCGACATCGAGATCGGCATCGGCGGCGGCGCGGAGTCCATGTCCCTGGTGCCCATGATGGGCTACAAGTTTTCGCCTAATCCATACTTTGCCCAGGACTTGCCGCATTACTACACCAACATGGGACTCACCGCCGAGAACGTCTCGGTCAAATACGGCATCAGCCGTGAAGACCAGGATGCCTTCGCTCTCAAGAGCAACCAGAAGGCTGCCCGGGCAGTTGACTCGGGTCTCTTCGATCCCGAATTGATCCCGATTGACGTGGAGTTGACCGAAGTTGGCCCGGACGACAAGCCGGTGACGAAGAAGTTCACCGTCAAGCGCGACGAAGGCCCACGCGGCGATTCCACCCTGGAAGGTCTGGCCAAGCTCAAACCCGCCTTCAAGGAGGGCGGCACGGTCACGGCAGGTAACGCCTCGCAGATGTCGGATGGGGCCGCGGCGGCGATGGTCATGTCCGCTGAAAAAGCCGCCGGACTCGGTCTCGAACCGCTGGCGCGTTTCGTCTCCTTTGCGGTGGGGGGAGTCCCGCCGGAGTTGATGGGCATTGGCCCGATTGCTGCCATCCCGAAGGCGCTCAAACTGGCTGGATTGACCCTCAACGACATTGACCTGTTCGAACTGAACGAAGCTTTTGCCGCGCAATCCCTGGCCGTGATCCGCACGCTGGAAATGGACCCGGAAAAGATCAACGTCAATGGCGGCGCGATCGCCCTCGGACACCCACTGGGCTGCACAGGTACCAAGCTGACCACGCAGTTGATCTATGAGATGGGCCGCCGCAAGTCCAGGTATGGCATGGTCACCATGTGCATCGGCGGCGGCATGGGCGCCGCAGCGATCTTCGAGAATTTGCAATAAAAATTCCCTCACCCCTTGCCCCTCTCCCAGCGGGAGAGGGATTGGGGTGAGGGGAATCAAAAAGGAGAATCAAATGCCCCTCACAATAGCAGACCTGATGTCCAAGATGCCGGGTGCGTTCATCGCAGAGAAGGCTGCCGGCCTTGACGCTACCATCCAGTTCAAGTTCACCGGCGCGGAGCCTGGCGAGTGGTACGCCACCATCAAGGATGGCAAAGTCAGCGTTTCCCAGGGTGTGTTCCCCACCCCCAAGATGACCCTGACCGCCGATTCCAGCGACTACGTCAAAATTTTCACCGGCGAGCTGGATGGGATGAAAGCCTTTATGGAAGGGAAGCTCAAACTGGCCGGCGACTTGAACCTGGCGATGAAGTTGACGCAGATGTTCAAGATCAAATAAGGCGCAAGCCAAACGAAAGCAAAACTCGGAAGTCAGGCCGGCTTCCGAGTTTTTTGTTCGGTTACAAATGTCATTGCGAGGGCCTCGTCCTGAGCGGAGCGAGCGTTCGCCGAACGTAGTCGAAGAACTTCCCGAAGCAATTTCCTGTTTGACGGGGGATTGCTTCGCACACTTGCCCTGGCGTGCAAGTGCCAGGGACGTGCGTTCGCAATGACATGGTTTAGTTCATGTACAGCAGAAAAGTTTTAAAATGTCTATTCAGGCTGGCCTCCCCGCCAGAATGTGCTGAATGGAAGGGCGGTGCAGAATCAAAGCTACGCCTAACATCGCCAGACTGACCAACAGCAGGAACGGCGGATCCAGGATGACGCCTGAGACGAGTCCCGCAATCAGCAAATAGGCGTGTGAGAGGAATGGGACCCAGAATGCCAGCGCCGGGACGGAACGCAAATAAAAGCGCGGCTTCATGAGATACAGGAAAAAGAGCGGCCCTGCCAGGACCAGCGCCACCACCATGCCATGATAGATAAACGGAATGGCGTAGACCATCAAGGAATTGGTTCCCAGAACGCCCGCCAGCCCGATCCCCAAGGCCAGCGGGGCGGAGAGATACTGGCCGATCCAATCCGTGCGGAGGGCGAGGATGCGGTAACCCAGCGAAAAGGAAGTCACCACCCAGAACCAGGCCCAGAAGTTGGCATAGGGCACGCCGAAG
>JAKANW010000377.1 GCA_021823555.1 Chloroflexota bacterium | reverse complement strand
AGCCACGACCAACCGCGCGCCCTCACCGCTCACGTGGATACCCTCGGAGCGATGGTCAAGGCCATCAAACCAGATGGCCGCCTGCAGATCACACACATCGGCGGGCTGCTGCTCAACGCGGTCGAGACGGAGGGCTGCTGGGTCTTTGCCTCGGGCGGCGAACGGGTGCGCGGCTCCCTGCTCACCAACGCCGCCTCGGCGCACGTCTTCGGCGCACAATCTGCGGAGATGAAGCGCGACGAGGAGCACATGGAGGTGCGCCTGGATGCCCTCACCTCCTCGGCAAAAGAGACGGAGGATCTGGGCATTCGCGTCGGCGACTTCATTGCCTTCGACCCGCGCGTCGAACTGACCAATGGCTTCATCCGCTCGCGTCATCTCGACGACAAGGCCTGTGTCGCCGTCATCGTGGCCGCGGTCAAAGCTTTGAGCGAATCCCGTCAAACCCCGGCCCAGACGGCCTACTTCCACTTCAGCAACTACGAGGAGGTCGGGCACGGCGCGGCGGCGGGAATCCCACCCGAAGTGAGTGAACTCATCGCCGTAGACATGGCCGCCGTCGGTCCCGGCCAGGAATCGGACGAGTTCCACGTCACGATCTGCCTCAAGGATTCGGGCGGGCCATATCATCACGGACTATCGAATAAACTGCGCCGGATCGCCGAGAAAAATAACATCCCCTACAAGACCGACATCTATCCCTACTACGGCTCGGACGGCGAGGCCTTCTGGCGCGCCGGCGGGGATGTGGCGGTGGCGCTGATCGGTCCTGGCATTGACGCATCCCATAATTACGAACGCACCCACACCGATTCGCTGGTCGCCACCACGAATTGGATTTTGGCATATTTGCTTGATTGATGTCATTGCGAGCCGTCCTGCCTGCGCCAGTGCCGCAGGCACAGGTGAGCGGAGCGTTCTTCCCTGCACCGAACGCAGGACGGTGTGCGAAGTCGAAGGATGGCGAAGCAATCCCCAACACTGCGAGCGAGATTGCTTCACTCGGTCTCGATACGCAAAAAACGCTACTCGACCACCAGCAGCTCCGCAATGACACGGAAAAGGAACCCATGAAGTTCGATGCTGCCCTGCCCCCTGTCTCTTTGAAAGATGTATCCGCCATTGCTGAAGCCGCCGAGGCCATCGGCTTCGACGCCCTGTGGACCCAGGAAACCCAACACGATCCGTTCCTGCCTTTTCCGTTGATCGCCGAACACACCTCGCGGTTGAAGATGGGCACGGCCATCGCCGTCTCGTTTGCGCGTTCGCCCGCCAACCTGGCCTACACCGCCTGGGACATCGCCGCGCAGTCCGGGGGCAGGTTCATGCTTGGGTTGGGCACGCAGGTCAAGGCGCATATCGAACGGCGTTTCGGCCAGGTTTGGCCCGAGTCGGTTACGAACAAACTGCGCGAGCAGATCCAGGTCATCCGCGCTCTCTGGGACTGCTGGCAGAATGACACAAAGCTGAACTTCCGCGGCGAGTATTACAAGATCACGCTCATGTCGCCGTTCTTTAATCCCGGAAAGATCGAGCATCCTAACATTCCGATCTACATCGCCGGCGTGAATATTGGACTGGCCAAACTGGCCGGCGAGGTGTGCGATGGCTTCCACGTGCATCCCTTCCACACACCGCGCTACCTGAAGGAAGTCATCCTGCCTGGCATTGAAGCCGGCGCGGCTAAAGCCAACCGGACTCGCAAAGATGTCTCCGTCTCAGTGACAGCCTTCGCAGCGACTTCGCCGGAAGAGATGAATTTCGCACGGGCGCAGGTCGCATTCTATGCCTCCACACCTTCGTACCGGGCGGTCATGTCCCTGCATGGATTGGATGGCGTAGCCGAGGCCTTATCCGCGCACGCCGCCAAGGGCGAATGGGCCGAGATGCCCATGCTCATCACGGATGAGATGCTGGCCGATTTCTGCCTGCTGACCAGCCCCGAAACGCTGGCCGCCGACCTGAAAGCCCGCTATGGCGGCATCGCCGACCGGCTGTCGCTATACAGTCCCTTCGCGCCAGGAGAACGCGACGAGTTTTGGAAGGAACTGGTCAAAGACTTTGCAGCATAAAGCAGGCCACTCCGCCGGCAGGATTCCCCGTTTTCGCCAGATTCGCACACCCATACAGGTGACCCTTGTCCTTTTGCATTTTCTGTGAAATTATCGCCGGACGCGCCGAAGCCAGCCGGGTGTACGAAGACGAGGTATGCCTGGCCTTCATGGATATCCGCCCCGTCAATCCCGGCCATTTGCTGGTCACGCCGAAAGTCCATGCAGCAGGGCTGGACGATCTTCCCCCAGAGACCGGGGCACATTTATTCAAAGTGGGCCAACGTCTTTCCCAGGCCGTGAGGGGAAGCGGCGTGAAATGCGACGGCGTCAACTTGTTGCTGGCAGACGGGGAGGCTGCGGGGCAGGAAGTTTTCCACGTCCATCTACACGTTCTGCCGCGCTTCCGGGGCGATGGCTTTGGATTCAAATTTGGCGCGCTCGCCAGGATTCCCCCGCAGCGAACAGAGCTGGAAAAGATTGCAGGCCAGATCAAGCAAAGTCTGGAAAGATGAACCTGATGGGAAGTCCAGAGTTTTTACCACGAAGACTCAAAAACACGAAGCCACAAAGTCCAAATAGGTTTTGTGACTTCGTGACTTTGCCTGCACTGGGCCGCAGGCCGTCTCGCCCCGGCGGGCTCGCGGCCCGAACGGGGCACACGTGTGGTGAATGCTCCTGCGGAAACAGGGGAGACCATAAACTTTTCCGGATGCAAGCCTCTCTTGCTAGAACAATGACTCCTGCCGCGGTTCATCGGCTTCATCCAAGCCTCTCCACCCGTATTTCTTCAAATCCACTTTATCCTTCACGAACTCGATCCCCTCTTCCTCCAACAATAGACGCTGTCTCTGCGCGCCGGGACGTTCGCTGATCTTGCCCTGCGAGTTGATGACGCGCTGCCACGGCACGTCATTGGGACAGGCGGACATGGCGGCTCCCACCCAGCGCGGGGCCATGGCGCGGTAGGCATCGAAATCCACGCCCATCGGCGGCGGGATCATCAGCGCGATCTGGCCGTAGGTGGCGACGCGTCCTTGCGGGATCTGGCGCACGAGTTCCCAGACTTGCTGGTTATAGGCTTGAGGGTTGGGGGGAGAAGTGAAGGGCATAGAAACCTTCCTGACGGTGGACCGTGGACAATGGACTGCACCACGGTCTACGGCCTACTGTCCATCGTCTTATTCTACAAACGTTCCACCGCCGGCTTGTTTCTCGATGAGTTTGCGGGACGCATCGAATCTCAACTCGACCTCGATCTGCTGGAAGCAGCGCCCATTGCCCATGACCACCTTGCGGACGAAGTAGCTGCTTCCGTCGTCATCGAGACTCAGGTCATTGGACAAGTTGACGCGGCCCTCGATGGTCTCACTGCAGCGGTTGCATTCGACGGTGAAGGTGTAGAAATTGGATTGCGACGCGGCAGGTGTGCCTGGGAAGAGTTTTTTGAGGAAGTCCATAGGCGCCTTTCGGAGCGCGGACCGTAGACGCTGGACGGTGAAGTACCGCGGTCTACAGTCCACCGTCCACGGTCAGGATTTCAGAATCTCTTCGATCTTCTGCAATTCTTCCTCGCTGAACTGTAAATTGTTCAATGCAGCGAGGTTGTCATCCAGTTGTTGGACGCTGCTGGCGCCGATCAAGGCCGAGGTGACGGCGGGTTTGCGCAGCACCCAGGCAATTGCCATCTGCGCCAGGGATTGTCCGCGCTGCCTGGCAAGCTCATTCAGGCTTTGCGCCTTGGGCAGGTTCTTCTTCACGTTGTCGGGGGTCAGCCACACACGTTCGGTTTTGGTGGCGCGCGCCCCGGCGGGGATTCCGTTCAGGTAACGGTCGGTCAACTGTCCCTGCGCGAGAGGCGAGAAAACGATGCAACCGATGCCCTCCTCGGTCAGCACATCCAGCAGGTCGTGTTCGATCCAGCGGTCGAACATGTTGTACGATGACTGGTGGATCAGACAGGGCGTGCCCAAGTCCCGCAGGATATCTGTCGCGCGCCGCGTCTGTTCGGGATTGTAAGAGGAGATGCCGGCATACAGGGCTTTTCCCTGCCTGACAGCGGAGTCGAGCGCGCCCATGGTCTCCTCGAGCGGTGTTTCAGGGTCGAAGCGGTGGCTGTAGAAAATATCCACGTATTCGAGTCCCATGCGCTGGAGGGACTGGTCGAGGCTGGCAAGCAGATATTTGCGCGAACCCCATTCACCATAGGGACCGGGCCACATATCGTACCCTGCCTTGGTGGAGATGATGAGTTCGTCGCGGTAGGGTTGGAAATCCTGTTTGAAGAGCTGGCCGAAGGTTTCCTCGGCGCTGCCGGGGGGCGGGCCGTAATTGTTGGCGAGATCGAAGT
>JAKANW010000376.1 GCA_021823555.1 Chloroflexota bacterium | reverse complement strand
CAGTTGGTAACCGCTCTGGCGCTGGCCATCAGCCACAGCACCAACGACGCCCAGAAGGCCATGGGGGTGATCGTACTGACCCTGGTGATCAGCGGTTACCTGCCCGGTTTCACGGTGCCGTTATGGGTTGTGGCGATCAGCGCAGGGGGCATGGCGCTGGGGACTTTGTTGGGGGGCTGGCGGCTGATCCGTACCATTGGCGGCAAGTTTTATAAGATCCGGCCCGTGCATAGTTTCTCTTCCCAGACGACCTCGGCGCTGGTGCTGTTTGGATCTTCGGTTCTCGGTTGGCCGGTTAGCGCCACGCATGTGGTCAGTTCCGCCATCATTGGCGTTGGTTCATCCGAGCGGTTGGGGAAAGTGCGTTGGAGTGTGGCCGGGGAAATCCTGGTGGCCTGGTTGGTGACCATCCCCGCGACGGCCCTGCTGGCCGCGGGGGTATACTGGTTGCTTGGGCAGGTGCCCCACTAATCAAATGGGTGAGTTTCATTTGGGTTGGAACCGTCCCGAAGGTTGGTTGTAAAAGGCCAAAATCGGCTCAAGTTCAACCTTCGGGATGTTGCCTTCAACTTGTTTGAAACACACCCTAATCAAATAGCCGGACGCATTTGCAGCCGGCATATTTCTGGCCTCAACACTGTATGCTTAGAAGAATTTGGGCAATTACTCAGAAGGAATTTGTCATGACGCTCCGCGACCGTGGAACGTTATTTCTCATTCTATTTATCCCGTTGATCCAACTGGTCCTGTTTGCCTATGCCATTCACATGGATGTCAAGCATATCCCAATGGCGGCGGCGGACCAGAGTATGGACCAGGCCAGCAGGTCCTATCTGGACGATCTGGTCCAATCAGGTTATTTTGATATCGTTTTAACGGCGCCCAGCCAGGAGTTGGTCATGGACGCGATTGATCGGGGGCAGGCCAAACTCGGGGTCGTCATCCCACCTGATTTCGCAAAACAGGTGGACAGGCAGGAGGCCAGTGTCCTGTTTGTTGTAGATGGTTCAGATCCCTTTACAACACAATCCGCTTATAACGCGGCCAACGTGATTGCCCAGGAGCATACCATCCAGTTGGTGTTGAATACCCTGAGCCGTTCGGGCCAGGATTCCTCTGGCCTGTCGTTGATCCCTCTCACGGCCTATATCCGCATTCTCTATAATCCAGACTTGAAGGATTTGTGGTTCCTGATCCCTGGCATGATCGCCATGCTGCTGCAGACCCAGACCATTGCCCTGACCGCCCTGGCTGTTGTGCGCGAGCGGGAGGTGGGCACCATCGAACAAATCCTGGTCACACCCATTCGCCCGGTCGAACTGATGCTGGGGAAAACCCTTCCCAATCTCGTGATCGCAATCCTCAACCTGCTGACCATTGTCGCAGCGGGTACCCTGGGTTTCGGGGTTCCCTTCCAGGGGAATTTCCTGCTTTTCTTTTGCCTGGTGATCCTTTACGTATTTTCAGGGCTGGGACTGGGTTTATTGATATCCTCCGTTTCCCAAAACCAGCGGCAGGCCCAGCAATTAACCATGATGATTATGTTCCTGGGGTTGATCGTAAGCGGCTTTGTGTTCCCACATTATTCCATGCCGCTCATCCTCCAATGGATCAGTTACATCTTCCCGCTGACTGCCTTTATCCCGATTTCGCGCGGTATTTTTATGAAAGGGATCGGCTTGCCATTTCTTACGAACCAGGTCTTTGTCCTGGTTATGTATGATGTTTTAATCCTGTTTTTTGCTGCCCGGCTCTTCAGGCAGACTTTGGATTGAGATTGGGTATATGCAAAAAAGGTGGATGCGGTTATCTGCATTGATCCAGAAGGAAACGTCCCAACTCTTGCGGGACCGTCGTACCTTGTTATATATCGTTGGGCTGCCCCTGGTTGAACTGTTCCTGTTTGCTTATGCAGTGTCCCTGACTGTCTATCACCTTCCCACTGCCATCGCGGACCAAAGTCATGACATACAAAGCCGCGACTTTATTCAGGCCTTCGTCAATTCGCAATACTTCGACTTTACCATGACAGCGCAGGATGAGGCCCAGGTCAAACAAGCGATTGATGCCGGCCAGGTGAAGGCTGGGATCATCATTCCGCCCGACTTTTCGGCCCGGCTCGAGAACGGGGATGCCAGCGTGCTGATTTTATTGGATGGCTCCGATTCTTTCAGCGTTCAATCCGGGTACAGCGCGGCCAGCCTGATTTCCCAAAGCTATGCCCTCCAATTGGCGACTCAAAAAATCGAACGAACTGGCGGCAAGGCAATGCTTGTCGCCCAGGCTGCCTCCATGCCGATTACGAACTTATTCCGCGTCCTCTATAATCCGGATTTCCGCGACCTGTGGTTTGTCCTCCCGGCCATCGTTGGGATGCTCCTGCAAACAGCGGCAGTCGCACAGGCGGCCCTGATCGTTGTCCGCGAAAGGGAGGTGGGCACCATCGAACAGATCCTGGCGACTCCCACCCGTCCGCTGGAATTACTGCTCGGCAAGATGATCCCGCTTTTAGTGCTGTGTTTTTTGATCATGGGCATGATCCTGGCGTTGGGTGTCTTTTGGTTTGGGGTGGCCTTCAAGGGCAGCCTGGGATTGTACCTGCTGTTGACGTTATTCTTCATTGTGTCGAGTTTGGGATTGGGGTTCCTGATTTCCACCGTCGCAAAGACCCAGAGACAAGCGCAGCAGATCAGTACGGTGCTGATGTTGTTCAGTATGCTCCTGACCGGGCTTGTCTACCCACGGAATGTCATGCCTTTCATCCCGCAATTGATCGGGAGCATGCTGCCCCTGACCTACTTCATTCGCATCTCGCGCGGCATTATCATGAAGGGCGTTGGCGTGACGGTTTTGTGGTCAGACGTGCTGGCGCTCGTGGTTTATAGCCTGGTCGTGATGATCACTGCCTCCTTGAATTTCAGGAAGCGATTGGATTAGCGTTTCGGATGGGCGAATTTGCGATCTCCACTACAGGATTGGTCAAGCGCTTCAAGTTCCGCAAGGGCTGGATCACTGCCATTGACGACTTGTCCCTGCAGGTCGGGCCGGGTGAAACCTATGGATTGATCGGTCCCGACGGCGCCGGTAAGACCACCACCATTCGGGTTGTGCTTGGCTTGCTGACCCGCACGCGGGGGGAAAGCTCGATCCTCGGGCTGGATTCGATGCGCGACACATACGAGATCCGTGAGCGGATCGGTTACATCGCCCAACAGTTCGTCCTGCCGGCTGATCTCACTGTGCTGGAAAACATGCGCTTCTTCGCCAAGATCCAAGGCGTGGAACCGGACCAGCAAAAAAGGCGGATCCCGGAGTTGTTGGCCTTCGCGGACCTGACCGATTTTACGAACAGACTGGCTGGGCAGCTATCCGGGGGCATGAAGAAAAAGCTGGCTCTGGCTTGCAGCTTGATCCACGAGCCGCAAGTGGTCCTGCTCGATGAACCCACGCTGGGTGTGGACCCGGTCAGCCGCAGGGAATTTTGGAATCTGCTGGGCAATCTGCGCGTGGAAAAAGGTGTGACAGTATTTGTTTGCACCCCTTACATGGATGAAGCCGAGCGTTGTACCCGCGTTGGTCTGATGTATGCCGGGAGATTGATCGCGGACGATGCGCCCGCGCAAATCAAGAAAATGGTCACTGGCGAACTGCTTGAAGTAACCCCCTCGGATTTTATTTCTGCGAGACGACTGGTCGCATCTCTTGAAGGCATCAGGGAATTACAGACCTATGGAGATAAGTTGCACGTATTTGTGGATGATGCCTCCCGTCGCAAACCTGAGATCGCGGCCGCGCTCGCTGCTCATGGAATCCAGCATGATGAAATTCGCAGGATCGAGGTGCGCATGGAAGAGGCTTTCATCAGCCTGATCCGCCAGCGGGCGGAAGCCAACCCTGAGCCTTCCGTGTAGGAAAGCGAATGATCGAAGATCGGTCTGCCCCGGCTGGAATGAAACCTGCGATTATTGTGGAGGAACTGACCAAGCGCTTCGGTCAGTTTACTGCGGTAGACCGCGTGAGTTTTTCGGTCAATGAGGGGGAGATCTTTGGCTGGTTGGGACCGAACGGGGCGGGCAAGACCACCACCATCCGCATGTTGCTGGGATTGATCAAACCCACTTCTGGCCGGGCGTCTGTGCTTGGCTATGATCCTGCCAGAGAAACGAAAATCATGCAGGCGCAGGTGGGCTACATGTCACAGCAATTCACCCTGTATAACGAGTTGACCGCCCGGGAAAATATCCGCTTTTATGGCCGCGTCTATGGACTCTCGCCTGCCGAACTTGACCATAGACAGGATGAACTGCTCCGAATGGCAGGCTTGTCGGGCCGCGCCAACGTCTTGACCGGCAGTCTTTCCGGCGGCTGGAAGCAACGCCTGGCCCTCGGCTGTGCCATTGTCCACC
>JAKANW010000375.1 GCA_021823555.1 Chloroflexota bacterium | reverse complement strand
TGTATTTCACCGTCGCGCCTTCCTCTTATCTGGGCGAACGGGGCTTGCGAAAGATTCTATATGACCACCTGTATACACGCCGCGCCGAGGATCCGGGTTACGAGGAACTGACCCGCGAAGACTGGGCGATGATGCGCGGGTTTTATCATGCCAATCGGGAAAATATGATCGGGGTGGGCGAGTTGCGCTCCGGGTTATGGTTCCCGTCTCAATTCATGGAATAAAGGTACCCTCATCGTGCAAACTGAATTGATCAATCTATTGAAGCAACAAGGGCCGGGGCGAATCTCGCCGACCGCCTACGACACCGCCTGGGTGGCCCGCCTGGTGGACATTGACCGCGAGTTGAGCAACCTTGCCCTCGAGTGGCTGACCGAAAATCAACTGCCGGATGGAAGTTGGGGCGCCAAAGTGCCTTTCTATTATCACGACCGGGTCATCTCCACACTGGCCGCCATGATCGCGCTCACGCACCGCGGCCGCCGCGCTCACGACCGACAGCAAATTGATCGCGGCCTGTTTGCGCTGGAGCGCATGTCCTCGGATGCCACGCGCGGGTTGATGGCCGACCCGAACGGCGCCACGGCCGGATTCGAGATGATCGTTCCCACCCTGCTGGCGGAAGCCGAGAAATTGGGAATTATCAAGCGGCAGGGCGACCGTATCCTGGGGCGCCTTGTCAAACAGCGCGAGGCAAAGATCGCCATTCTGCGGGACCGAAAAATAGACCGCGCCATGACCGCCGCTTTCTCCGCGGAAATGGCGGGCACCGATGCCCAGTCCATGCTCGACCTGGAGAACATCCAGGAGGCAGACGGCTCCATCAGTCACAGCCCTTCGGCGACGGCATATTATCTCGCGCAGGTCAACCCCGCTGATTCTGCGGCGTTGGCCTATTTGCATCAGGTTGTGGACAAGGACGGCGGCGCGCCCATGGCCATGCCTTTTGAAATTTGCGAGCGCGCCTGGGTCTTGTGGAATATCAGTTTCCTAAGCCATCTCGATGAAGAGGTGGTTGCGCTCTGCCAACCCCATCTGGACGCGCTACGCGCCTCGTGGAGACCCCTGCACGGGGTGGGGTTTACCAAGGACCACAGCGTCACCGACGGGGACGACACCAGCCTGACCTTCGATGTTTTGTCACGCTTTGGTCACAAAGTGGATTTTGAAACCTTGCTACAATTCGAGGAGCGCGACCACTTCCGCTGTTATCCGCTGGAGATCACTTATTCGGTCAGCACAAATGTCCATTTCCTTGGCGCCCTTCGCCAGATGGGTTTCAAGGAAAGCCACCCGATGGTTCAAAAAGTGATCAAGTACCTCTTCCAGACCCGCGCCTTCGATTCATTCTGGTTCGACAAATGGCAGACCTCCCCGTTTTACACCACGGCGCACGCAATCATGATCTGTAGCGACTTTTATAAACCACTGATCGAAAACTCCATCCAATGGCTGATCGCCAAGCAAAGCGCGGACGGCTCATGGGGGTATTATGAAACGCCCACCGCCGAAGAGACCTCCTATGCGTTGCAGGCGCTCTCCATCTGGAAGCGGAACGGCGGCAAAGTGGACTCACGTATCCTTTCCCGCGGGCTGGCCTGGCTGATGGATCACGAGAATACGCCGCGCCCGCATTTGTGGATCGCCAAATCGCTCAACTATTCAGAGTGGATCATGCAGACGGAACTCATCACCGCCAAATTACTCGTCCAGGAGGTGTTGGGATGATACGCGCGTGGTTCAGGACCACTTTCGATCGCATATTGACGGTCCCTTCGATAGACGCTGAGGATGCGCGCCGTCGGAGAATCCTCAATATCCTGTTGCTGGGTGTCGCTGTCCTGCCGTTGCCTCTCATCCCGCTGGCATTGATCTACGGAGGAACGACCGCCTTTTCCAGGCAGGATGCCATAACGACGGTTCTGATCGCGGTCGTTGTATTTGTTTTCTCCGTGATTCTGTTGATGGTCAACCGTTATCTTTCAGGGCGGGTTGCCTCTGTGCTTTTCCTGCTGTTTCTGTGTTTCATCTTTGTGTTTTCCGATGAGCCGAAGGAATTGGTGGATGGCCGCTCGTTGATCCTGTTCACCATTCCGGTCGTTTTTTCAGGCCTGCTCCTGGGTTCAAGGTCCACCTTTATTTTTGCTTTCATCAGTTCGGCTGAAATTGCCATTATCGGAGCGGTGTATTCGATCTTTCCGAATACTCCTGCAATGGTAAGTTTCTTTGCCCTCGCGGTTGTTACCTGGCTGGCCTCGAGCGGCCTGGAACGCGCCTTGCAAGATCTGCGTAAAATCAACGCCGAACTGGACCGCCGCGTGGAAGATCGCACGCGCGAACTCTCCGCCGCGCTCGCCCGTGAATTGGCAGAGGCCGGCCGCAGTCAGGCAATCCTCGAAGGGATTGCGGATGGCGTGGCCGTGTTCGATACGAAAGGCATTTCCATTGTTGCCAACCCATCCTTGAGCAAACTATTGGACGTTCCGCTCGAAGAATTGATGAATGCCTCCATGGACGAGATTCTGCAAAAGGCGCAAGCCGCTCCCCAGGAGCGCGAAGCGGTGGCTTCCATGCTTTCCAGTCCGCGCGCAGGCCTGCCCAGCATTCGTCTCCACTCGGGGAGGCGCACCCTGCTGGTCAATGCCGCTGAAGTGCGCGCCGGCCTGGGAGACACGATTGGCACCGTAACCGTGTTCCGCGACTTTACACGCGAGGCCGAGGTGGAGCAGATGAAGAACGCCTTTGTGGGCATGGTCTCTCACGAGTTGCGCACGCCGTTGAACGCCATCATCGGTTACGCCGAAATGATGCGCGAAAGAGTGTACGGCCCGATCACAGGAAAGCAATCGGATATTATGGAGCGGGTTGAAAATAGCGGCAAACGACTTTTGGGCCTGGTCAGCGACCTGCTCGACCAGGCGCAGATCGAGGCCGGGAAGATGAAGATCTACAATGAGCCGCTCCAGGTGGCTCATTTGACCGAGGCATTATTCACCCTTGAAAAGCAGGTCAACGATAAAGGGCTGAAACTTACCGTAACGATTGACCCCCACATGCCCCCCATGGTGGTGGGCGACTTGCGCCGCCTGCAACAGATCCTGATCAACCTGGTGGGGAACGCGGTCAAATTCATGAGCAAGGGCGAGATCCGCGTGCGCATCCAGCCAGTGGACCAGGAACGCTGGAGCATCGAAGTGGCCGACGACGGTCCGGGCATCCCCGCCGACGCGCAGAAATTCATCTTTGAAAGTTTTCGCCAGGTGGAAGGCGTGACCACGCGCGAACATGGAGGCATTGGCCTGGGGCTGGCGATCGTAAAAAGCCTGGTTGGTTTGATGGGGGGTGAGATAAAATTGTGGAGCGAAATCGGCAAAGGGACCACCTTCACCGTCACGTTGCCATATCATCCTTCAAAGGAGGAAAAATGAACGCACCGCTTGCATTGATCGTGGAAGACGACGAGGATATCAACGAAATTTTCTGCCAGGCGCTTGCCTCGGCGGGATTTTCCATCCACAGCGTCCGTGACGGACAGGCCGCTCTCGAGTTTCTAAAGGGAGTTCCGCCAGACGTTGTCATTCTCGATCTGCACCTTCCCAATGTCTCAGGGGAGGTCATTTTGAAAACCATCCGGGCCACGCCCGGCATGGAAAATACCCGCGTAGTGATCACCACCGCCGACGCCGCCTTTGGGGAATACCTGCAAGACAAGGCTGACTTTGTGATGATCAAGCCCATCAGTTACGTGCAACTGCGCGACCTGACCCGGCGGCTAAACCCCTCCACCCAGACAGACCGTCTCAAACCCCATTCGGCACAGGCAGACGGCTAAACGCCGATTGACTGAAAAATAAAACATCGCCCCATTCAACACAAATGGGGCGATGTCTTTGTCTACTGGTTCTACGCTCCCCCCGGCGCGCGCCACTCTGCGACAATCTCCAATTCGTTCTCCAAAAATTTCCGCCGCGTCTCGGAGCGCATGATCTTTCCGCTCGAGGTCTTCGGCAGGGTGGACTTGCGGATGAGCGTCACCGCATACGCGCGGATGCCATGTTCACGCGCGATGTTGGCGCGAATCTGTTTGAGCACTTCGTTCCACTCCACGCCCTCGGCTTCGCGCCGTTGCACCTCGTGGACGACCACCAATTGCTCGACCCCATTGACCTTCACCGCAAAGGCCGCGCCGCCGCCCTTTCGCAGGATCGGATGCGTTTTCTCCACGGTCAGTTCCACATCCTGCGGGTAATAGTTCCGCCCGCGCACAATGACCAAATCTTTCAAGCGCCCCGTGACGTAGAGATGCCCCTCGTGCATGAAGCCCAAGTCGCCGGTGCGCAGGAAGGGACCTTCATCTGACCCCTCGATGCGCGCGCCGAACGTGTGGGCGGTCTCTTCGGGACGATTCCAATAGCCCTCGCC
>JAKANW010000374.1 GCA_021823555.1 Chloroflexota bacterium | reverse complement strand
CTCAGGGACAACACCCGCTGGTATAACCCTTTTACGCTGGCACTCCCTCTTCCATTCCTCTCTTGATCTTCTGCACCAGTTCCGCGTGCGCGGCTTTGGCCTGCTGGAAGGCGTAACCAAATAACAGGTTGGGGGCCTTGAGCGTGACCGTCTCTTGATAGTGCGTGCCTTCGCCCTCCGGCAGGCAGGTCGTCAGGTTGGTGATGAAGGTCCCTGGCCGCTGGTAAGCTTCGGTCAGGATTTCCGTTTCGGTCACGCGCAGCACATCGGCGCGGTAGACGATCTTGAAGTGGAAGGGGCCCCAGGCCAGTTGGTCCGTAATGAAGTAGCGGCGCAGCACGCCCTGCGGCGCGGGCGCTTCTTTGATGTCCACGATCAGGGGATGAAAATGAGACTGGTTGCGCAGGTCCGCCAGGAAGGGCACAACCCTGGACGGCGGTACGTTGATGAAGACCTCGAACGAAAAAGTATCCTGTTTCATTTTTGTTCTTTTTCCTTGGGCGACGGGGGGTGATCCTTGTCCGTAGGCGGTTTGGCTGGCAGGGTCGTGACCAGCACTTTATCCACGCGGTGACCGTCCATGTCCATCACTTCGAAGCGCAGGCCGTTCCATTCGAATTGGTCCACGGGCTGCGGGACGCGTCCCAGCGACATCATCACGAAACCGCTCAACGTCTCGTATTCCTGTTCGTGCGGCATGGTGCGGACGTTGAAGATCTCCTTGAAATCGTCCACGGGCAGCATCCCATCCAGCAGCCAGGATCCATCCTGGCGCTGGGTGGCCTGGGGTTCAGGCTCAAAATCGCCCACGATCTCCTCGATGATGTCGTTCAGCGTCAACAACCCCTGCAGGCTGCCGAATTCGTCAATGACCAGCATCAGCTCGCGGTTCTGCTCTTTGAAAATTTCCAGCGCCCGCGAAGCAAAAGTCGTCTCCGGGATGTAGAGCGCCGGTCGCAGCTTGTCCTTGAGCTTGATCGGCTCACCCGCCAGGCTTGGCACCAGCAGGTCGCGCGCCTTAACGATGCCCAGTACCATATCCAGGCTGCCCTGGCAGACCGGAAAGCGCGAATACTCGCTATCGGCGATCTTCTGCAAGATCTCGGTCGGGGAATCGTTGATGTCCAGCCAGACGATCTCAGTGCGCGGCGTCATCAGCGAATACACGCGCTGGTCACCCAGGCTGAACACACCTTCCACCATATCCTGCTCGGCCTCTTCGAAGACTCCCGCCTGCGTGCCCTGGTCTATCAGTAACTGGATTTCCTCCTCCGTCACGGGCGGTTCTTCCGAGGGTTTCACACCCATCAACCGCAGGACAGTTTCAGTCGAAAAACTGAGTAATTTGACAAAAGGCGAGAAGACTTTGGAGAAGAAAGTCATCGGCCCGGCCACCAGCGACGCCACCCGTTCCGGGTCGCGCATGGCCAGTCGTTTGGGCACCAGTTCCCCCAGTACCAGCGAAATAAACGTAATCGGCAGCACACCTACGATCAAGCTGATGGCTTCCGTATAAGGCCCCAATTGGGGAAACCTGGCCAGCCACTGATTGAGCCACAGGACAATCGTCGCCCCCGTCAACGCGCCGACCAACAGGTCAATGGATGTGATCCCGATCTGGATCACGGAGAGGAACTGGTTGGGATCTTCCGTTAACTTCAACGCTGTGACCGCCCGCTCATCACCTTTGTTGATCTGGTTCTGCAAACGGGCTTTTCGCGCCGAAAGCAGCGCGGCCTCCGCCATGGCCAGCACACTATTTACCAGCAGCAGGATGGCTACGGCAGCCAGTCCCGTTTTAAAATCAATCTCTAGGGGAATTTCTGACATGAGCGGTTGGGCAGGGACTCCTTGATCTGCCGCTTTTATTTTACCTGATGTTTGGACATTGAAAGATGTCATTGCGAGACGGCGTTCTCCCGTCGAAGCAATCCCTTGTTTTGGCGAGGAGATTGATTCACTCGGTTTCGATACCGACTTCGTCCTACTCGACCATCGTTCACAATGACATATTGAAAATGGCGGCTCCTACCGGACCTCAATCCCGCTTCCGTTATGGACAGCTCCAATTACCCAGACGGATTGTCCCATTTCCCTGGCCCGCGCCTGGAACGCCTCCAGCTTCTGGTGCGGGACTCCCAACAACAGTCCGCCGCTGGTCTGCGGATCGAAGGTCAACATGCGGCCAGGTTCATCAATCGCCGCATCGAACTTCACCTTCGAGCTGTAAAACCCAAGATTATCGAACGCGCCGCCGGGGAAGGTACCCATCTCAGCATACGTGCGGGCATGGCCGGTCAATGGCAGGCTGGCATAATCAATGTGAAGCGCGACGCCGGAAGCCTCCGCCATCTCATTACCGTGGCCCAGCAAGCTATAGCCGGTGATGTCCGTTCCGGCGCGCAGGTTAAATTCCACTGCCAGCGCGCCTGCGTCTTTATTCAGGCGCGACATCCATTCCACCACCTCCTTCACATCCTGTGGGTCAGCCTTCTCCTGTTTCAAGGCGGTCGTGATGACTCCAAAGCCAAGCGGCTTGGTCAATACCAGCGCGTCGCCCGGCTGCAACCCGCCCTTGGTGAGCATCTTGCGCGGGTCCACGAAGCCAACCACGACCAGCCCGTACTTCGGCTCCTTATCTTTAACCGTGTGCCCACCCGCGATGACCACCCCGGCCTCGTGCGCCTTCTCCGCGCCGCCGCGCAGGATCTCAGCGGAGAGTTCGGGCGGCAGGTCAGGAGGCAGGGCGGCGATGTTCAAAGCCAGGAAGGGCTGCCCCCCCATGGCATACACATCCGACAGGCTGTTGGCCGCTGCGATGGCGCCGTAATCGTAGGCATCGTCCACCACCGGCGTGAAGAAGTCCGTGGTCACGACGATGGCACGCGTATCATCCAGCCGCCAAACGGCCGCGTCGTCCGGTCCCTCCAGGCCAACTAACAGGTCCGGGGTGGAAGCGGGGTCGAAAATACCCTGTATCGAGCGCAGAACCTGCGCCAGCGCGTCCGCGCTTAATTTGGACGCTCAACCGGCGCAGGCTGAAAGAGTGGTGAGGCGGATCTGCCGCCCGGAAGGAAAGTGCTCGTTCAAAAGTGTCTCCTATATCAATTCGCGTCGAGCGGAGGCCTGAGCCTGTCGAAGGGCCACAGTCGAGACGCAGCGGTCTCTCGAAAGATTACGCTTCGACTTCGCAGGCTCTCGTTTGCTGTTCCCTTCGTTCACAGCCGTCTTATCGCCTGCTCCACTCAGCGCGAATTAAGAGTTACGGTGTGGGAGTCGGTGTAGGCAGCGGGATCACAAACGGGCTGTTGCTGGGCAGCAGCATAACCTGGATTTTATCTGCAATCTTTTGGATGTACAGATATTGTAACAGGGCCGGGTTGCCTTGAATGGATTTGGCAATCAGATCATTGGCCTGTGCTTCGGCCTGCGCCTGGATTACACGCGCATCTGCCGCGCCCTTGGCCGCGATCACGGCTGCATCGGCCTGGCCTTGCGCCACCTGGCGGGCCTGTTCGGCCTCCTGCTTCTTCTGCTCCACGATATACGCGGCCTGTTGGGCTTGCTGCTCTGCGATCTGTTTCTGCTCGACCGCTTTGGCATATTCATCGCTAAAGCGGATGTTGCGCAGCAGGAAATCAACCATCACCAGATTATTCCTGGCCAAGCCTTGTTGGATGGTATCGGTAATGTTCTGCTCCAATTCAGCGCGTTTGGTGCTGACGATCTCCTCCACGCCATATTGCGAGACAGCATCCCGGATGGCTGCCCTGGTCACTGGCCGGACGACATTGTCCTGATACCGGCTCTGCCAGTTAATGTGCAGCTCTATCAGGTGAGCCGGGTCAATGGAATAAATCAGGGAAGCGTCAACATATACCTGCTGGCCATCTTTCGTGCGGGCTTCAATCGAGTCGTCACCTGACACTTGGCCTTCAGTTGATGAAGTTGCCATCGTGTAGGTCTGCCGCGCGATTGAATAGGTCTGGGCGCTCTCGACCAGCGGAACAATAAAGTGCAGGCCCGGGCCCAACGGTTGGGGACGATAGCCGTTTGGCTGGAGCGCCGAGATGACAACCCCGTATTGGTCGGCTTGCAGAAACACAACGCCGAGGCCGGCTGTCGTCAACACAATGGCAACAATGAGCAGGATGAGAACAATGGAGTTAAGTCCTTTGGTCGGCTGCTGGCGGCCGGCCCGCATAAAGATTGCAACCAACAGACCCAGGAATCCAATCCACGCAAGCGTTGCAGCCCCTTGAAATACACTGGCAATGTTCATGTGATCCTCCAAATATCAACAGGATGCCATAAATTACAGGGCAATCGCATCTAAATTGAGGTAAAACTGGCTATCCCGTAGGAGGTAGCCATGCCCAAGAAGCCACTGGAAGCGATTGAGGAACATTTTAGCAAGGTCACGGATCCACGC
>JAKANW010000373.1 GCA_021823555.1 Chloroflexota bacterium | reverse complement strand
TCGCAGGGCGTGATCGAAGTGGGATCATGGTTCTCGCTGCTCGGATGGATATTCCTCCTCACGCTTCTGGGCTGGACGCTCGGGGCGGTGTACTTCCAGCGGGTCGCGCGCCTGGTGGTCCCCGTGGAAAATTCCCCCGCTCCCGCGCGCGTCATCAGCCAAAGCCTGTTGTTTTCGATCGGTTTTACGATCGTTGGACTCACCATCGGTATGCCGATTTTCTTCGTGCTCTCCCTGCTTAACCTGCTCGGCCCCTCGGTGATGCAGACGGGATTGTTTGTGATCATGCTCTTCGCCTCGTGGGTGGTGGTGCCGCTCTTTTTCACCCCGCATGGAATCTTCATGCGCGGCGACAACGCCTTCCATTCCGTGGTCACCAGCCTGCGCATGTCGCGTTTTACCCTGCCCTCGGCCAGCATGTTCGTGCTGGCGCTCTTCCTCACGGCGCAGGGACTGAACATCCTGTGGAGTGTGCCACCGGATGATTCGTGGATGTTGCTGGTGGGCATCGCCGGCCACGCCTTCGTGACCACGTCCCTGCTGGCGGCCAGTTTCATTTACTACCGCGACATGAACGCGTGGTTGAACATTGTGGCCGAACGGATGAAGTCCAGCGCGCCGCGACAGGCGCTTTAAGACGAGGCATCTTGCCTACCGACGTTTGAGAACGTCTCTTACCACAAAGCGTATTGCGCGCGCTCCAGCGCGCCTTTACACGAGTTCTATGATTGAAAACGATGACTGGAGGTCATTGTGGCTGAAACCAAGAACAAGACAAATTACGATGTCAGTTCCATTCAGGCGTTGGAAGGCATCGAACACGTCCGCAAGCGCCCCGGCATGTATGTGGGCGGCACGGACATCAAAGCCCTGCACCACCTCGTTTACGAAGTGGTGGATAACGCCATTGACGAGGCGCTTGCCGGATTCTGTACAAAGATAAATATCATCATCCACGCTGACAGCAGTGTGACCGTGGAGGACAACGGCCGCGGCATTCCTGTTGGTCCGCACCCGACGAAGAAGGATGCCAGTGGCAAGCCGATGGAGACCGTGGACGTGGTCATGACCGTGATCGGCGCGGGCGGCAAATTCGGCGGCGGCGGATATAAGGTCTCCGGCGGTTTGCACGGTGTGGGCGTTTCCGCAGTCAATGCGCTTTCCGAGTGGATGATTACCGAGATCAAGCGCGACGGAAAATTGTGGCGGCAGGAATACAAGCGCGGCATCCCGCAGGGGAAGATCAAAAAGATCGGCGAGGTGAAGAAGGATGATACCGGCACCAAGCAGACCTTCAGATTCGACAAGCAAATCTTCGTTGAAGATTTCGATTACCGCTTCGACACGCTCGTCCAGCGTTTCCGCGAGATGGCGTTCGTCACGCGCGGCGTGACCATCCGTTTCGTGGACGAGCGCGCCAACCGCGAAATGACCTTCTACTTCGAGGGCGGCATCACCTCGTTTGTGCGTTACCTGAACCGCAACCGCGAGAATCTCCACCCGGTGATGTACATCGAAAAAGAGATCGAGAACATCGGCATCGAGGCCGCGGTCCAATACACGGACGCGTTCACCGAGTCGGTCTATTCGTTCGCCAACACGATCAACACGATTGACGGCGGCACGCACATGACCGGCCTGCGCGCCTCGCTGACGCGCGTGATCAACGATTATGCGCGCAAGAATGGCCTGCTCAAAGATTCCGATCCCAACTTCACCGGCGACGACACGCGCGAGGGACTCACCGCCATCGTCTCGGTCAAGCACCCCGCCCCGCAATTCGAATCGCAGACCAAAGTCAAGTTGATGAATCCCGAAGTGCAGACCTATGTCACGCAAGTGGTGGGCGAGGCCTTCGGCACGTTCCTCGAGGAGAACCCGCAGGCCGCGAAGGCCATCGTGGCAAAGTGTTTGACCTCCTCCCGCGCGCGCGACGCGGCCCGCAAAGCCCGCGACCTGGTCATCCGCAAGTCGGCGCTCGAGTCGCTGACCCTGCCCGGCAAGCTCGCGGACTGCTCGGAGCGGGACTCCTCCAAAACGGAACTCTACATCGTGGAAGGCGACTCGGCTGGCGGCTCTGCCAAGCAAGGGCGCGACCGCCACTTCCAGGCCATCCTGCCCCTGCGCGGCAAGATCATGAACACCGAGCGCGCCCGCCTCGATAAGATTCTTTCCAGCAACGAGATCAAGGCGCTCATCTCCGCGCTCGGCACCGGCATCGGCGACAACTTCGACGTGGAAGGCCTGCGCTATGGACGCGTGATCATCATGACCGACGCCGACGTGGACGGCTCGCACATCCGCACGCTGCTGCTGACCTTCTTCTTCCGTTACATGCCATCCTTGATCGAGGATGGTCATCTCTACATTGCCCAACCGCCGCTGTACCGCATTGCGTACAAGAACAACGTCAAATATGCCTACAGCGACAAGGAGAAAGACAAGGCTCTCAAGGAAATGAACGCCGCGGATAAGGCCAACGTCCAGCGCTATAAAGGTCTGGGCGAGATGAACCCGGAGCAGTTGTGGGAGACCACCATGAACCCGTTGAACCGCACGCTCTTGCAGGTCAATGTGGATGATGCCGCCGAGGCCGACCGCACCTTCGATATGTTGATGGGCGACGCGGTGGATCCCCGCCGCCGCTTCATCCAGACGCACGCCAAGTTAGTGCGTAACCTGGATATTTAGCCCGTTTGAGAAGCCCGCAAGGCCGAACCCGCTTCCCGTCGAAAAGGAGGCGGGTTTTCATTATCAACCTGCGTTGCTGACATGGGCCTGTAAGCCCTCCCTTATCCCAAAGAGGACGTTTTTTTGTCGGGACGGCTTTCCCCCTCCCGCTGGGAGAGGGCAGGGGGAGGGGTTTCCACGATGGCGCATCGGTTGTTTGTGAAGGAGGCAACAGGAGTTTATTAACGGCTTTGTCATGAAAGTACCATCCCATTCCCCGCTAAACGAGTGTAAAATTTCGACACTGCCATGTTCCAATCCCAACGTTTCCAATCTGGTTTGACGAGAACCCTGCAATGGCTCATCGGAGTCTATCAGGCCGCGGCGATCTTTGCGTTTGTGGCGTCGCTGTTCCTTGCGGCTCAGTGGCTTCACCAACCGTTCCTGGGGGCATTTTTCGAGCAGACGATGGTGTTCAACGGCTTGCAACCGGCCAGCGACGGCGATGACTGGTCGCTGGTGTCGCAATGGAAGGCGGAGGATCCGGGCGACCCGCTTGGGAGCCTCGTGAAGCACCTGGGCGATCAGTTGATCAGCGTGGCCGGGCAGGAGGTCCATTCGGCGGGCGATCTGAGGAACGTGTTGATGCAGTTCAGCCCGGGCGAATCGATCCCCGTGGTGCTAAAGGGAGGCGATGGCGCGCTCCGGGAGTATACCGTCACCCTG
Source organism: Chloroflexota bacterium (assembly GCA_021823555.1). Next base: position 1,039 of record JAKANW010000373.1, on the reverse strand, counting down.
AGCAATTTCATTTCCCTTCCCGATGGGCAGATCACCCAATCGTATATCTCCTTTGTCCTGATCCCCAAGTTCATCAGTTTCATATTCCTGGCGCTGGGGGTGTGGGTCTTCGGCTTCCGCAACACAGAGTCGGCGGGACGCGCGTTCTCGCTGTTTTCCAGTTCGCTGTCCATTGTGACGGGAACCCTGTTCGATATTTCCACGACCCATTGGTTCCCCTTGTTGTGGACGTTCGCCCTCGCGATGGTGGGCGGTTCGATGCTGGACCTGGCGCTTAACTTTCCGCGCGATTTCAAGCCGATCCTCACGCGCCCCTATCTGCGTTGGATCGGATACGCCGTTGGCGTGTTGTTGACCGTCTATGCGGCGACCACCTTGTGGGACTTTGCCAACGCCACCGCTTATTTCCGGGCGTGGCAGTACGTTTATATCTTCACCGGCGCGGGCGGCCTGTTCTTCATCGGAATGATGGTGTATCACGGCATTGCGGCGCAGTCGCCGGTTGTTAAATCGCAGGCGCGCACGGTGCTCTTCGGCACCCTTGTCGGCCTTTCGTGGGCGATCTACTGGCTGATCACCAATCCCTTCACGCATGAGCCGTTTACAACCAAGATCCTCATTCCGGTTGTAGCCTTCCCGCTGAGCCTCGGTTTTACCATTCTGCGTTTCCGCCTCCTGCAAACCGAGACATGGATTCGCCAGGGGTTGGTCTATGCCATCCTGACGACCATCCTCATCGGCGGGCTGGGACTGGCAGCCTCCGGCTTGAGCCTGATCTTCAATTCTTTTTTCGATATTGATAATGTCTATGTTTCGATTGGCCTGGCCTTCCTGATCGTGATCCTGCTGACGCCGCTGCGGATGCGCATCGAGTCGACGGTGGACGCGCGATTCTTCCGCAGTCAGCGCGCCTACGCAAAAAGCCAGCAGGAGTTCACCCACCAGGCGGCCAGCGCGGTGGACCAGGCCAGCATCAGCCAGGCGTTGCGCGAGAGCGTGATGACCGCGCTTGGCCCGGACCGCACGCACGTGTATCTCT
>JAKANW010000372.1 GCA_021823555.1 Chloroflexota bacterium | reverse complement strand
GCAGATTGCCTCCGGGGCGCGCATTGTGGATTCGATCCTCATGGGTGCGGACTATTATCCTGGCCCGGATGACCAGAGTCCCATTGCAATCGGCGTGGGACCCGATTGCAACATCGAAGGCGCCATCCTCGATAAAAATGTCCGGCTTGGCCGCGGCGTGGTCATCCGCCCGTTTCCGCGCGGTATGGACAAGGATGGGGAGGGATGGGTGGTGCGCGATGGCGTGGTGGTTGTACCCAAAGATGCGGTCATTCCGGCGGGCACGAAAATCCAACCATAGTCACGGCTGAAACGTGCCCCGCTTGACGATATGTGCCGGGGAGATTAGACTCGCCGCCACGAGTCAGGAGCGTTGTGAAGTTCATTGCGCCTCATTTCTAACCATATCGAGGCCGCCACGGAGGTGTGGTGGCCTTGTTTTTTGCCGTCGCGTTCACAGGAGAATCCATGCAACAATATTGGCCGCTTGTGGTGATCATTCTGCAATTGATTTTTTTGGAGGGTATTCTGTCCATTGACAATGCCGCCGTCATCGGCGCGTTGGTCTCGCCGCTGCCCGATGACAAGCACGTGGTTTGGCCTAAAGCGATCCGACGCATGGGCGAATGGCTTCATCCCATTCTCGGCAACCAGCGGACGGCTGCTCTCCGCGTCGGCCTGCTGGGCGCTTACATGGGACGCGGGTTGATGCTGCTCACAGCCAGTTTTCTCATCCACAATTCGTGGATCAAGCTGGTCGGCGCGGCGTATTTGATTCATCTCGCCTTCGATAATCTGGAGGTCCAATCCGGTGATGGGACCGAGGACGATGATGAACTTCGCCCCATCAAACAACAAACCTTCTGGGCAACTGTTCTTACTGTTGAAACAATGGATCTGGTTTTCAGTATCGACAATGTGGTGGCGGCGGTCTCGCTCTCCAACAAACTTTGGGTGGTGATGATCGGCGTGGCCATTGGTATTCTCGCCATGCGTTTTGCGGCGGGAATCTTCAGTTATGCGGTCGAGCGCGAGCCAATCCTTCAGCAGGCGGCTTACATCCTGGTGCTGGCCATCGGCGTTGAACTGGTTCTCGACCAAGTATGGGGCATCGTGATCCCCGACCTGCTGCGGTTCGGCGTTTCGGTGACCATCATCCTGCTGGCGCTGGCGTATGCCCACAGCCGCTTCCTGCAAAATATCCGATTCGTCTTGCTCTGGTTGGCGCGTGGCATTGGCATCGTAAACGAGTTGGTGGATTGGGCCGTCGAACCCTTCCGCGCTTTGGCGATCCTGTTGGGGCGTCTGTTCAAAGGTTCGTCTGAGTCAACCCCTGTAAGCTAAGGAATTGAAACATGATTACCATCAAATCCCCGGTTACGCGCGAAGATTTCAAAGCCTACTACACCCTGCGTTACAAAGTCCTGAGCGAGCCGTGGGGGCACCCCCGAGGTACCGAGAAGGATGATTTCGAACCCATCAGCGAACACTTCATGGCCGTGGACGAAAAAGGCGAAGTGGTAGGCGGGGTCAAACTTTACGAAAAGGCTGAGGGAGTCGGCCATGTTTCGTACTTGGTCGTGGCGACGGATCACCAGCACGAAGGGATTGGCCGTCAATTGCTGGAAACGGTGGAGCGCCGTGCCCGCGAACGCGGTTTTCACACCATCGGGACAATGGCGCGTGTGACGGCGACTTCCTATTTTGAGCGGATGGGCTACCACGTGGCAGGCATTCCCACGCATCACATCGGGACCACGCACCTGGTTTGGATGGAAAAAGCGTTATCCTGATCCCGCGCGATTTTGGTCCCTACAAAAATGTCCAGTGCGCTGCTTGACAGTCCTTTTTAGATGGGAGTAAACTCATTTTGGATGGGGAGTAGCCGCCTGTTCCCCACAGGATGGATTGTCGTCAAACCATTGGCATAACGGCCATCGGCGATCCGTGCGCTGCGAAGCGTTGGCAAGACCACCACAGAGGTGTGGTGGTCTTTTTTTATGGACACCGCACTCAACACTTTCTTATGGAGTCGCGTATGACAAAAGAAACGTTGAACGGTAAACAGAAAAAAGAGCTGAAGCAGGAAGCCTGGCATGCTCTTCCGGCAGAGCAGGTTCTTCATCACCTACGGGTACAGGAAAATGGTCTCACGGCGGAAGAGGCCAATCGGCGCTTGGCGGAGTTTGGGCCGAACCAACTCCAGGAAGCGCCGCGTCCCGGCTTTCTGTCCATGTTATGGGACCAACTTAATAACTTTGTTGTTATCCTGTTGATTGTCGCTTCGGCAATTTCGGCGTTACTCGGCGATTACGTGGAAGCCGCGGCCATCCTGGCTATTGTCGTCTTGAACGCTGTGTTGGGCATCATTCAGGAACGCCGCGCGGAGGAAGCGCTGGCGGCCCTCAAAAAACTGGCCGCGCCCGAGGCACACGTGTTGCGTGACGGTGTGCGGACCAACATCCCCGCCCGGGATTTGGCGCCCGGCGATATCGTCTATCTCGAAGCGGGCAACTACGTCCCTGCGGATGTACGCCTGCTCGAGGCGGTCAACCTGCGGGTGGAGGAAGCCTCGCTGACGGGTGAGTCGCTTCCGGTCCATAAAAGCGCTGCCACTGTCCTCGACAAGGACGTCCCGCTTGGCGACCGGAAGAACACCGCCTTCATGGGCACATTGGTCTCGTATGGCCGCGGACGCGGGGTGGTGGTTGCCACGGGTATGCGCACCCAGCTCGGTTTGATCGCGGAGATGCTCCAGAACGTGGACGAGGAGGAAACACCGCTTCAGCGCCGCCTCGACCAGTTGGGGCGCACGTTGAGCATTGGCTCACTCATCCTGGTTGCCATTGTGTTCATCGTGGCATTGATCAATTACACTAACATCGGGGAATTGTTCACTGGCCCGCTCGCGTATCTCAAAGAATATGCACGTGAAATAACAGATGTCTTTATTATTGCGGTCAGCCTGGCCATCGCGGCGGTACCCGAAGGCCTGCCTGCGGTGGTAACCATTTCGCTCGCGCTCGGAATGCGCGAGATGGTGCGTCGTCACGCGTTGATCCGCAAATTGGCCTCGGTGGAGACGCTTGGCTCGGCCACGGTGATCTGTTCCGACAAGACCGGTACACTCACGCAAAACGAAATGACCGTGACGCGCTTGTGGGTGGCGGGTCAATTCATCGAAGTAACTGGCACGGGTTATGTGCCCAAGGGAGAATTTAAGGTGGGCGATAAGATAGTCAGCATTTACGACTATCCCGCCGCGTTAACCTTGTTGTGGCTGGGCGTGCTCAACAACGACTCGGAGATCGAGGTCACCGGCTCCAGCGATAGCAGGCAAACCTACCGCATCGTCGGCGATCCGACCGAGGGCGCCCTGCACGTGGCCGCCGCCAAGGCCGGTGTTAGGCACCGAGATTTGGACGCGGCGTATCCACGCGAGAACGAATTGCCATTCGACTCGGAACGCAAGCGCATGGTCACCATCCATGATGTGCTCGCCCCAACGCCCGAGGATGCGTCTCCTTTCTATGACCAAAAGCAAAAAGATTGGGATGTGATTGTCGTCAAGGGCGCGCCGGATGTGGTGCTCGATCTGTGCACGGAATACCAAGCTATGAACGACGAGACCCGTCCGCTGGATGCGAAAGGCCGCAAGCGCATTCTGGACGCCAACGATGCCATGACTGCCGACGCGTTGCGCGTGCTTGGCCTGGCCTATCGCGTGGTACGGGATGTTCCTGACCGGGAACTGAGGCCCGAAGAGGTGGAAAAGGATTTGGTGTTCGTTGGCTTGGCTGGCATGATCGATCCGCCGCGTACGGAGGTCAAGCCGGCCCTGGAGAAGGCGCGTCACGCCGGCATCCGCACGGTGATGATCACGGGCGATTACCCGAATACTGCTGCGGCTATCGCTATGTCTATTGGCCTGCTCCAGCCGGGCCACAAGGTGACGGCTGGTTCTGTTGTCGATCAGATGACGGATGAGGAACTCGTTCAAGAGATCGAGCACACTGACGTGTTCGCCCGCGTCTCGCCCGAACACAAAATGCGCATCGTGGACGCGCTGCAGGCTAATCATGAGATCGTAGCCATGACCGGCGACGGCGTGAACGACGCGCCCGCCATCAAGCGCGCCGACATCGGTGTGGCGATGGGCATCACCGGCACCGATGTGGCCAAGCAAACCGCCGATATGGTGCTCACCGATGACAACTACGTCAGCATTGTCTCTGCGGTGGAACAGGGCCGTATCATTTACTCGAACATTCGTAAGTTCGTATTCTTCCTGCTCTCGTCCAACGTGGCTGAGATCATGGTCATCTTTCTCGCCACGCTGGCCGGCCTGCCTGCCCCGCTGACGGCCATCCAACTGCTGTGGCTGAACCTGGTCACCGATGGTGCGCCCGCGCTGGCGCTCGCCATGGAAAAGGGCGATCCCGACATCATGAGCCGCAAGCC
>JAKANW010000371.1 GCA_021823555.1 Chloroflexota bacterium | reverse complement strand
TTTTGGCGCGGGTCGTGCTGCCCCAGCCATCCTTGCGATGATTGCCGGCGAAGAAGCCGCGCGCCAGCGGACTCCACGGGATCAGCCCCACACCCTGGTCTACGCAGCAGGGGATCATCTCGCGCTCTTCCTCGCGGTAGATCAGGTTGTAGTGGTTCTGCATGGAGACGAAGCGCGTCCAGCCATGCTGGTCGGCGACGTATTGAGCTTTGGTGAACTGCCAGGAAAACATGGATGATGCGCCAATATAACGCGCCTTGCCCGATTTCACCACATCGTGCAATGCTTCCATCGTTTCCTGGATGGGCGTGTCGTAGTCCCAGCGGTGGATCTGGTAGAGGTCAACGTAATCCATTTGCAGGCGTTTCAGGGAGGCGTCAATGGCGTCCATGATGTGCTTGCGCGACAGGCCGCGGTCATTGGGGCCGTCGCCCATTGGGTTAAAGACCTTCGTGGCGATGACCACATCCTTGCGGTTGACGCCGAAATGGCGCAGGGTATTGCCCAGCACCTTTTCGCTCTCGCCGAGCGAATAGATGTCGGCGGTGTCGAAGAAGTTGATGCCAGCCTCGAGTGCGCGTTTAACAAAAGGATGGGCCTGCTCTTCATCGAGCACCCAGTCGCGCCATTTGGGCGAGCCATAGGTCATCATGCCCAGGCAGAGACGGGAGACTTTCAACCCGCTTGTTCCAAGTTTTACGTATTCCATGTCAACTCCTGTAAAAAACTCTAAACTGAATCTACTGCGTTCCCTTCGCCGCGGACGGCGGCTTGAGCAGGACAAATCGAATCTATTCGATAATTTTCAGGTTGGCGAGACTCACTGCCAGCCGTTTGATGCCGACCGATTCGAAGACCACATCCACGATCTCATCGCCGTCCTGGATGCGGCTGTCGAGGACGATGCCGTCGCCCCATTGCGGGTGGCGGATACGAGTCCCGGCGCGGTATTTGTTCTCCATAACGGGAGCAGGCTGGGGCCTGGAAGGAAGCGCCCACTTCGTCTCGGGTAATGCGCCGCGGAACTTTTTCCCGGTGCGGGTCTTTCCGGCGATCAAATCTGCAGGGATGTCATCCAGGTAGCGCGAGGGAAAGGTCTCTTCGGCCAGGCCGCGTCCGCCGCGTTGCAGGGCGCGCAGCAGGTAGAGGCGGTCTTTGGCGCGGGTGATGCCCACATAGAAGAGGCGGCGTTCCTCCTCCATCGCTTCAGGTTCATCGAAGGAGCGGCTGTGTGGCAGGATGCCGTCATCCAGGCCGACGAGGAAGACCGCGCCAAACTCGAGGCCCTTGGCGGCGTGCAGGGTCAGCAGGGTGGGGGCATTGATATCGGTGATGGTGTCCTGGTCGGCGACCAGTGCCACGTTCTCGAGGAATTCGTCCAGCGTGCGCGTGGAGTATTCGAGGGCCAGCCGGCGAAGTTCCTGCACGTTCTCCCAGCGGTCCATGCCTTCTTCAGACTCATCGTCAATGAAGGCTTTGTAGTTCAGGTCGGCGACGATGCGGTCGAAGAGTTCGGCAACGGTGAAGGTGGAAGCGGCGGCTTTCCAGTTGGCGAGCATGCCGCCGAAATCCGCCAGTGGGATGGCGGCCCGCCCGGTGAACGAACCCCAGAAGGGAGATTTGTCGCCGCGCGCCAGGTCGAGCAGGACGGTCCCTGGCTGGACGTTTGCCTGCCGCGCCACGAGGTGCAGGGTGGTCAGCGTCTTCTCACCGATGCCGCGCGGCGGGACGTTGATGACGCGGTCGAGGCTGGCCTCGTCGCGCGGGTTGTGCACCAGGCGCAGGAAGGCGATCATATCCTTGACTTCGCGGCGTCCATAGAAGCGTTGCGCGCCGACGAGTCGATAGGGGAGCCTCGCTTGCAGAAAAGCCTCTTCCAGCAGGCGCGACATGGCGTTGGTGCGATACATGATTGCGCACTCGCCCGGCTCGAATTGTTGAGACGCGACTAACTGCGCAATGGTATCCACAACAAAGGAAGCCTCGGCGTAGTCGTCAGGCGCTTCGTAGAAGAAAATCTTCTCGCCCACGCCGCGTTCACTGAACAGGCGCTTCTTGCGGCGGTTCTGCGAGCGGTCAATTACGCCCGTGGCCGCGTCGAGGATGTTCTGGCGCGAGCGATAGTTTTGCTCCAGCAGGACAACTTGTGCGTCGGGGAAATCCTGCTCGAAGCGCATCACATTGCGATAGTCCGCGCCGCGCCAGCGGTAAACGGAATTGTGGACAACGATTCCACCGGCAAGATAGTTGTGAAGATTCTCCACTTCAAAATCATAAACACTGCCGTGATACGGAACCCTCTGAACGTTCACAATTTCATCTTCTATAATCTTCCCCTTACTTTCTATTGCGACGATCATGGATGTGTGAAGGTGGCTGGCAGGCATTAAATTGAAACGCGGCGCAAGCGGAAAAATTCCTTTATCTACCAGGAAGGCCCCAATCACAATATCTGCGCCGCCGGTTGCATCGCTTAGTTTCTGTGCGACGGCTTGAATGTCGTCATATTGCAAACGGTTTATACCGACCCGCCAATTGTTCCTGCTGCGAACACGCGGATTGTAGCCCAGCGCGCTAAGTTGCTCGGCCAGTTCAAGGTCGCTGCTCCACAAGTCTACGCGATGCGCGTGCCAGGGAGATTCATCTGTTTGACGCCCATCTCCAAAATAGCGCAGGTTGACAGTGTTTCGAAATGTTCCTTGTGGAGTGTAATGAGGATACCGGCTGTCCATTTCAAGATCAGTCAATAGGGCCTCGGCATTGGTTGTGGTATCGATGCTGTTGTATAGCTGGTCTATGTATTCTTGTGACATGCGCATTCTTCGCCCGCGCACATGGAATACAGTTGTTGGGATGCCGTAGGAAAAAGAAAAAAAAGATTCCCAGTAATGGGCCTCGTCTCGGTTCTCGCATACTTTCAAAACCCAAACTTTGTCAGCATTTTCTGCATTACTACGAACTCGCAACCCAATTTGCAAATCAGGGCTTACACCATCACTGCGTGCGTGGGATGCAATTCCAATCCAAAAACCTTTATCTTTTCGGAACATTAAGTACACATAATGCAAACCCGGATTTAAACCAAGCCTCGCAAAAACAATATGATTGGGCGTGGATTGAAAAGAGTGTCCCTGGCTAGTGGTCACTTTAACTAGATTGCCGTTAAAAGACTGCTTGCCCACATGAGCAACGCGCGACAAAAGGGTCGAACCGCGTCCACTCGCGGAGAGAACAAAGTCCCCTGCTTTAATTTTCTCGATACTTTTTTTGCCATTTGAGGTTTGAATCAATGTACCGGCGGGGAAACATTGGTCGGGATCCCCGACACAAAAAATGTTTCTATGAACCGAAGCCAGATGTTTAACCAGCTCATACTGCGCCAGGTTCGTATCCTGGAATTCATCCACCAGCACGTGGCGAAATCGCTGGGAGTATTTCTCGCGCACGCTGGGGTTGTCTGCCATTAACTTGGTCGTGTAAACCAACAGGTCATCGAAGTCCACGGCGTTGCTGGCAACCAGCCGCTTTTGATATTCCGCGTAGACGCGCTTCACTACTTCGTCGCGATAAGTAACGATTGGGAAATCGTCCGCGCCAATCAGGTCATTCTTGGCCTTTGAAATGGCGGCGTGCACGCTGGCGGCGCGGTATAGCTTGTCGTTTAAATTAAATTCCTTGATGATTCCTTTTACGATACGTTCCTGGTCGTCGGCATCAAAAATAACGTAGTTTGACGCCACAGGCAACAGGTCCGCTTCCCGCCTCAGGATGCGCGCACAGATCGAATGGAACGTGCCGAGCATCATCCCCTCGGTGGCCTGCTCGCCCAGCGCAGCCTGGACGCGATGTTCCATCTCGCGCGCCGCCTTGTTGGTGAACGTCACAGCCAGGATCTGCCACGGGCGGACGCCTTCGGCCGCGATTAAATACGCGATGCGCTGGGTCAGCACCCGCGTCTTGCCGGACCCCGGGCCTGCCACCACTAAAACAGGTCCGCTCCCGGCTGAGACAGCTTGCCGTTGTTGAGGGTTGAGTTTATCCAGAAAATCCATGAGAGAAAGTAAGGGCGGGTCCACGATCCGCTCTGAACGGGGGCTTATTTAACTTCAGAAGTACAGTTCGGACAACGTGTGGCCTTGACGCTGATGGTCGAGAAGCAATATGGGCACTCCTTTGTGGTTGGCTCGGCGGGCGCGGGAGCTGGGGCAGGCTTCTTCAGTGAGTTCGCGGATTTCACAAGCAGGAAGATGACGAAGGCGATGATGAGAAAGTCTATGACGTTGTTGATGAAATTTCCGTATGTCACCTTTGCGCTTCCAACGGTGAGTGCCAGCCCGCTGAAGTCAATCCCGCCGATGATCAACCCGATCAACGGCATAAGGATATCGTTCACCAACGAGGAGACGATCTTCCCAAATGCGCCTCCGATGATGACCGCCACAGCCAGGTCCATA
>JAKANW010000002.1 GCA_021823555.1 Chloroflexota bacterium | reverse complement strand
CCATCTTCGTAATGCACGCCAGCGACTCGATCGGCACGCCCAGCAGCTCCAGCGCGGCGCGCCCGCCCTCGAACAGTTTCTCGATCAACGCGCCGACGCCGACCACCGTCGAGCCGGAGGCCTCCGCCAAGCGGACAAGCCCGAGGATGGTCGCGCCCGAAGCGAGGAAGTCATCAATGATGAGCACCTTCTCGCCATGCGCGAGATACTCCGGCGAGATAATCAACTCCACCATGCGGCCCTTCGTGTGTGAGGGAGCCAGGGTCAGGTATACCTGATCCGGCATGGTCACCGGTTTGGTCTTGCGCGCGTACACCACCGGCAGGCCAAGATGGATGGCGGTCGTCAGGGCGGGGGCAATGCCCGAGATCTCGGCGGTCAGCACCTTGGTCGCGCCGAGCGAGGCAAAGCGTCGCGCGAACTCCCTGCCGCAGGCGTCCATCAACAGCGGGTCCACTTGATGATTCACAAAGCTATCCACTTTCAAAATACCGTTGCCGAGGATTTGTCCATCCCTGAGAATGCGGTCTTTCAGCTCTTTCACAGAAACCTCCGAATAATTAGGCCGGATGGCCGAAGATTACGTCTAGACAATTTTACATCAAACTCAGGCTCCCTGAAGTCGTCATCCCCCATTAAGGCTCAATGGAAGGACTGTGTTAGAATTTGTTCGTGGACTCCAAAACCGTGTTGCTGCTGGCATCGAACTCGCCGCGGCGGAGAGAGTTGCTCTCGCTGGGCGATTGGATGTTCAACGTGGTCGTCTCCAACGTGGATGAGAGCCAGCGCATGGGTGAGGCCCCGGGTGAATATGTCTTGCGGTTGGCAGAAACAAAAGCACGCGTCGTAGCCCGGAACGCTCACAGCGAAAATATCATCATCGGCGCGGATACAGCTGTCGTGGATGGGAGTGCCGTCCTGGGCAAGCCTGCCGACATGGCGGAGGCCGTGGCGATGCTCAAACGGTTACGCGGACACAGCCACCAGGTCTACACCGGGATCGCTGCGCTGCGCGTCCGGGATGGGAAGCTGGTCGCCGACCTATGTGTGACGGATGTCCCGATGCGCAACTATACCGAAGATGAGATCGAGGCCTACGTGCTGACGGGCGACCCGTTGGACAAAGCCGGAGCTTATGCCATCCAGCACCCACATTTCCACCCGGTTGAAAATATGAGCGGATGTTATGCAAGCGTGATGGGATTACCGCTATGCCATCTCTTGCGAACCTTGCAGCAATTGGATGTTCCACTCCTGGCCGATATCCCCGGCAAATGCCAGGTATTCCTTAATTATCAATGTCCTGTCTCAGGCGCGATCCTGCGCGGTGAGCAGGTTGGTTAACGCAAAGGTGAAGAATGAAGTTATTCCGCTGGATCAGCCTGATCGCGCTTTTTACCATGCTATTGGGCGCCTGCGCTCCCAACTCTAAGGGAGGCGGCAATCCCCTTTCGGCGATCTTCCCGACTAATCCCCCCCTGCCTACAGCATGGGCACGAATCACTCCCGCGCCGGATGCGCGCCCAGTCGTCAGCGCCTACCTAGACGCGCTGAAGAAGAATGATTTCGCCAGCATGTACGCCATGCTTAGTAAAGTCAGCCAGGAATCCATCACACAGGATGACTTCACCAAGAAATACAACGACGCGCTCAACACCATGAGCGCCGGCAAACTTGATTACGAGATCCTTTCTTCGCTGCTTAATCCATTTAGCGCACAGGTGGGATACCGCATCACGTATCACACTGCGCTGGTAGGCGACATTCAACGCGACATTGTAATGACCCTGGCCCTGGAGAACGGCAGTTGGAAAGTGGAATGGGAGGATGGCCTGATCCTGCCGGAGCTGGCAGGCGGCAACCAGTTGGCTATGGATTACCAGGTGCCGTCGCGCGGCGATATTTACGATAGCAACGGCCAGCCGGTTGTCACGCAAGCAGACGTCTATGCCTTCGGTATCACTCCCGGAAATATAACCCCGAAATCCGAGGGGTTCCTGGTTTCAGAACTTGCCAACCTGTGTAACTTAAGCCCGGACTACATCCAAAACCAGATCGCCATCTCCGGTACGGACTGGTACCTGCCCATGTGTGAGGGCACTGCATCCGAGGCCAACTACCTGCTATCCGTTAATCCCGGCGGGTTGACAGTGACTTCATATACCTCTCGCTATTATGCTGAGCAAGGCTCTGCCTCCCAGGTAACCGGTTATACGTTGGCGATTGACCCGGCCCAGTTGGATGAATACCGCCGCCTCGGCTATCGAGGCAGTGAGCGCGTGGGGCAATCGGGAGTTGAAAAGTGGGCTGAGCAGTATCTGGCCGGACAGCACGGCGGTTCGCTCTATGTTGTAGACAAGAATGGCCAGATCGTAACCCGTATCGGGGAAAACGTCCCCAAGCCAGCCGACTCGGTCTATCTGACCCTTAACAGCAACTTGCAGTATTACGCCGAGAAAGCCCTGGCACCTTTTAAAGGCGCTATTGTGGTGCTGGAGCGCGATACCGGGCGTGTGCTGGCCATGGCGTCTTCGCCCACTTATGACCCAAACCTGTTCGATCCCAACAATCCGAACAGGGACCTGTTGAATCAGTTGCTCAACGACCCGAACCAGCCGCTGGTCAACCGCGCTGCCCAAGGACAGTATCCGCTTGGCTCGGTCTTCAAGGTCATTACCATGTCGGCTGCCCTCGAAAGCGGCCTGTACCTGCCCCAGACCACGTACGACTGCCAGTATGATTTTAACGAGCTGGTGCCATTGGGCGGCCCGGTCCTGCACGATTGGACCTGGCAGCACTGCCAGGATGCACAGGCAGCCGGTAAGGAATGCAACGGCTCGTCAACCAAACCCTCCGGCCTGCTCACATTGCCGGAAGGCTTGATGCGTTCCTGCGACCCATACTTCTGGCACATTGGGCTTGACTTGTTCAACAACAACCGCGCCGGCGACATTGCCAACATGGCGCGTGCCTTTGGTCTCGGTGCGCCGACCGGCATTGACGCCATTGCGGAGGCATCCGGCAACATCACCGTCCCGACCAATCCCATTGACGCCACCAACCAGGCCATCGGCCAGGGCGATGTGCTGGTCACGCCTCTGCAGGTGGCGCGCTTTATCGCCGCGGTCGGCAATGGCGGGACCCTCTTCAGGCCCCAACTGATCGAGAAGATCCAGCCTGTGGACGGCGACCCGGTCATGGTCTTCAAACCCGAAGCCACGGGCACCCTGCCCCTGCGGCCAGACAACCTGAAGGTGTTGCAGGATGCCATGGTCAGCGTGGTGGAAAACCCGCTCGGCACGGCGAACTACCGTCTGCGCGGTTTGAATATTCCGATGGCAGGCAAGACCGGCACAGCTGAGTCAGGTAACGGGAATTCCCATGCCTGGTTCGCCGGATACACAATGGCCAGCGCAAATACGAATATGCCAGATATCGCCATTGCCGTCATCCTCGAAAACCAGGGCGAGGGTTCCGACTGGGCCGCGCCTCTCTTTAGGGCCATGGTTGAAACTTATTACTTTGGCGCGCCGCAGGCTGTCCCATGGTATGGCCCGATTGGAAACCCATACACACCTACGCCCATCGGCGGTATTCCCACCAAGACACCCAAACCGCCCAAACCGTAGGCCGGAGCATTTCCCCACATCCACCCTATGACTCAAAGTACGAATGGCTTGATTGTCCAGGCCCAGTCCGGTTTCTTCACAGTGGAAACCGGGCGGGGCCTGATCGTTTGCCAGTTGCGTGGACGCTTGAAACAGGGCAAAGCCTTCGGTGATATTGCTGCTGTCGGCGACCGCGTGAGGGTCACGGTTTTGACGGATGGCTCCGGGATGATTGACCAGGTCGAAGAACGGAAGCGGGCCATCGTCCGGTTGGACCCGAGGCCGCGCGGGGATTATCAACAGGTGCTGTTGGCAAATCCCGATCAGGCAGTGTTCGTCTTCGCCTGCGCACATCCCAGTCCAAAATTGAGAATGCTCGACCGCTTCCTGGTCATCGCTGAGAAGCAGCGTATCCCGGCTGTGATTGTCGCCAACAAAATTGACATGGTCGGATTGGACGCGGCCAGGCAAACCTTTGGCATGTATCCATCATTGGGCTACCCGGTCGTTTACAGCTCTGCCAAAGACGGCACAGGAGTGGATGAATTGCACCAGCGGCTGACGGGCAAGATCAGCGCGCTGGCCGGACCGAGCGGAGTCGGCAAATCATCTTTGTTGAACGTGCTTCAACCTCGGCTGGGGCTGGCAGTGAATGAAGTCAGCACAGCCATAAACAAAGGCAAACACACCACTGTGTCGCGGCGGCTCATCCCGCTGGAGGGCGGCGGCTATGTGGCCGATACACCGGGCTGGAAATCGCTGGCGCTGTGGGATACCAAGCCGGAGGAGATGGATGCTTATTTCCCGGAACTGGCTCCGTTGGTGGCGAAGTGCCAGTTCAGCGACTGTACGCACATCCATGAACCGGGCTGCGCCGTGCTAGTTGCGCTTGAAGCAGGGCGGATCCACCCTGAACGGTACGAGTCCTACCTAAGATTGCGCGCGGGTAAAGATTAGACAGGCGACTGTCACCTGTTAGAATAAAACCATGACCGACAACTGGAATCTCCTTGGGCATGAATGGGCTGTGGATATGCTGCGCCGCCACGTAGCGAACGGCGAAGCTCGCCATGCGTATCTCTTCGCGGGACCTCCAGGGCTGGGCCGCCGTTCCCTGGCGCTGCGCTTCGCCCAGGCGTTGAACTGCACCCAGCCGCCCGCCCCGGGCGAATTCTGCGGCCAGTGCCGCGATTGCAGACAGATCGCGGCCATGCAGCAGCCGGACATGGCTGTGATTGAATCTGAAACCGAAGGTGGAACTCTCAAAGTGGATCAGGTACGCGCTGTCCAGCACGCGCTCTCGCTCAAGCCGTACCAGTCCAAATATCGAGTGGCAATCTTTCTGCGCTTCCACGAAGCCAACGACAACGCTGCCAATGCCCTGCTCAAAACCCTGGAAGAAGCGCCTTCCTACGCGGTGCTGCTCCTGACTGCCGATAGTCCTGAGCAGCTTTTGCCGACCATCGTTTCGCGTTGTGAAGTGCTGAGGCTGCGCCCTCTTCCCATGGAGAGAGTATCCACTTTCCTGAAAGGACGCGGCGCAACAGATGAACAAGCACAATTGATCGCGCACGTCAGCGGGGGGCGGCCAGGCTATGCCCTGCGCCTGCTCGAGGATGAAATATTGCTCGCAGCACGCATAGAGCGCCTCGGCGATTTGAGCTCATTGCTCAAGAGCACGCGCGTCCAGAAATTCTCCTATGCCGAGAAGCTCGCCAAGGATAAAGATGCCATGCGCCAGACTCTGCTCTTCTGGCTCTCCTATTGGCGCGATGTATTGCTGCGCGCCGCCAACGCAGAGACGCCCATCACCAACATTGACCATGCTGCCGAGATTGACGCGCTCGCAGAACGACTGGAACTGCCCGCGGTGCGGCGAGTGGTCAGCGATATGGAGGGGGCGCTGGAGAAGCTGGAACATAACGTCAACCCGCGTCTGCTGGCAGAAGTTTTGTTACTGGACTGGCCCAGGCCTTCCTAAGGTTTTGCGGCCATGACATCTTCCGGGCCAGGCACCAAAAATCTGCGTGAACAGTTTTCATCCATTGATGTCTGGGCCGTTGCCCTGCTGGCACTGTCTCTGGAGATGCATCTGCTGTGGATGCGGTTTACCAATTACACCGAAGAGGATGCCTTCATCACGTTTCGCTTTGCGCGGCAGCTTGCGGCAGGCAACGGCTTTGTCTACAACCTGGGGGAAAAACTCTATGGGACGACCACACCGCTCATGACCCTCGTCCTGGCAGCCTGGTTAAAATTTATTTCCAATAACGTTATCCTGGGAGCCAGGATCCTGGATTTGCTGGCAGTGGCCGGAATGTTATTCTTCACCTGGCAGACGCTCCGCTCTACACGTTCATCTGCGGCTGAGCAGATACTTCCCCTGGCCGCTCTTGCGTTTTCCTACAAGCTCCTGTACATGGATACGCAGGGAATGGAAATGCCATTGGTTCTTTGTCTGATGGCTGCATCCTGGTATGCCTGGACGAGCGGGAGAACGAATTGGGCAGGCCTGCTCTCCGGTCTGCTTTTATGGACCAGGGTTGATCTGGTCGTCTGGCCGGCTGCGCTGATACTCGTCAGCTTGCCAACCGATCCAAAACAGGCAGCGCGGCTGGGCATCCTGGCGGCTTTGGTTTACCTGCCGTGGGTTATTTTTGCAGCTTTCTACTTCGGTTCTCCTATTCCTTTCACGATCACAGCAAAATGGGTGGCCTACAGCCAGTTCAACCAGGCGCCTTACCCATCCCAACTTGGGATCATACTCAATTATCTTTTGCCCTTTGACGTGCCCGGGACAATGCAATTCCTGGTCCCGCTGACGGTATGGATGGTCATTGTCTGGGCTGCGTGGAAAGTCCAATTGTTCCGGGACAAGCCACCGGCAGTTTTGTTCGTCTTTATTGCAGCCGATGTCACTCTCCTTACCCTTACGCGAGCCACATTTTTCAGCCGCTATTTCATTCCCGCACTGTGGGCAACCCTGATCCTGTTCGGATTGGGACTGGGGGTATTGTGGGACCGTTTACGATCTACTCGAACCCCAAAAATATTATTCACCGCCGCATTATTGATCCTGCTTTTTGTTACCGGTGTGGCAGGCATCCAGTTCGCTCAAATCATACAAGCCAAACAAATATATCGTTTTGATGATTCCTTGAAGGAACTCGGGATATGGTTAAATCGCAATTCCCCGCCGCAAGCCACGGTCCTGCTGGAACCCCTCGGCTATGTTGGATATTATTCCAACCGGACAGTGATTGACGAGGTGGGACTGGTTACCCCCGCAGTATTGAGTCTCAAGCTTCAACAGATTGGCGCCGAGATGTATCCATCCATTTTCCACCCTGATTACATCGTCCTGCATTGCGACGACGCCGTGCACATGCAGGAGACGCCTGAAACAGGATTATCACAAGATTACGTCATGGCGCAGGAATTCAACCCGCTCGAATTCGATCCATCCACGCCAGACCAGTCCCCCGGTCCAACGGGACTGGCCCGGGTTTCCTGTTACCAGGTCTGGCAAAAAAGCAAATAGGGCTTTGCGCTACTTCCGTAAATGATAGGGGATGTCAATGATGACCTGTTGGTATCCCCGGCTGCGGCGGCGGTAGATCAGCGCCGCCTTGAGCAGCCAGGCCGTCTGGTTATGCAGCAGAGATTGCCACCAATGCGCAGGCACAAACTCAGGCAGGACGACCGTCGCCAGTTGCCCGTCGTTATGTTCCTGGTCGGTCTGGTCGAGAAATTCAAGGATGGGGCCGATGATCGAACGATATGGCGATGGCACGACCACCAGCGGGACATCCGGCCACAGCCGTTTCCATTTTTCAAGCACCGCTTTCGACTCCCCCGGTTCCAATTCTACGTAGACAGCTGTTACATCCTTTGAGACTGCGCAGGCGAAATCCACCGCATCCACAATGCCGCGGTGAACGCCGGAGATCGGAATGACTACACGCGGCGCGGGGGAGGGTTTGATGTTTGGCGGCAGGCCGTGCAGGGAAAGCTGTTCGCCCACCCATTGGTAATGGGTCCGGATGCGCAGGAGCACCACCACACAGATCGGGATCAGAAAGATCGTGATCCAGGCACCCTCCAGGAATTTGCTATAGCCAACCACGATCAAGGTCACGAAGGTTGCCAGTGCGCCGAGGCCATTGGCAGCGATCTTGAAAACCCAGCCTTTGCCTCGTTGTCGCCACCAGTGGACCACCATGCCTGCTTGTGAAAGACTGAATGCCAGGAACGCGCCTACCGCGAACAGAGGGATCAATGCGTGCATATCACCGTGAAAACCGATGATCAAGATAGCCGTCGCTGCCGCAAGTATGACGATGCCGTTGACGAACACTAACCGATCGCCCAAACCCGTAAATTGTCTGGGAAGAAATCCATCTTTTGCCAAAATAGCTGACACACGGGGGAAATCAGCGAAACTGGTATTGGCGGCTACCGCCAGGATAAGCATGGTTGAAGCCTGGATCAGAAAATATAGCGGGCCGGTGCCCAACAAATGCCGTGCCAGCGCCGAAAGGATCGTCTCCTCTGGCATGGCAACGATACCAAGAAACTGAGTCAACCCGATGCTACCTACAAATAAAACACCCATCAGTATCCCCATGACAATCAGGGTATGTCCGGCGTTCTTTGATTCCGGGGGTTTGAAAGCTGGCACACCGTTGCTGATGGCTTCGATGCCGGTCAGGGCGGTGCACCCAGTGGCAAACGTGTGGAGAATCAGAAATGTGGTGATACCTCCCGTTGCTATTGGAGCATTTATTGGAGCGGACGGGCCATCAATTGCCAGACGGATCAGTCCATATGCCAGCATGGGCAGGTAAGTGAAAAGAAACAGGTAAACCGGAATGGACATCAATGTGCCTGTTTCTTTCAGTCCACGTAAGTTGGCGAGTGTGATGAGAACCAGGACAAATAGCGCAAGGGCCATACGGTATGGCCATAGAACCGGAAACGCAGAGGCGATTGCATCCATCCCGGCAGTTAAGCTTACAGCCGCCGTCAAAACGTAGTCAATCAAGAGCGCCCCGGCGGCGACCAGGCCGGGTATTGTTCCAAAATTGCTGCGCGCCACAATATACGACCCACCACCGGAAGGATAGGCGTGGACAGTCTGGTTGTATGATATGGCGACCATGGTCAGCACGACAATGATCGCTAGCCCAATCGGCCAGGCCAATGCCAATCCCGTGCTGCCCGCGACCAATAACCCAAGATAGATTTCCTGGTTAGCATACGCAATGGATGACAACGCGTCCGGCGAAAAAGCAGCCAGAGCGCGTATTTTATTTAATTTCTTTTCGTGGAGTTGTTGGGTGGGAAGCGGTGGGCCGATCAGGTAATCTTTTAATCGGGTTAGCATGGGATAAAGTATACACTATTGAAGAAGAGACGACGTTCAGAAAGTTGACCCGTTTTGCATCTTACCCGATTGCTTCTTTCAACTTCCTGGCAAGTTTGCCGAAGTGGAGACTATAGCGCATGTCGTCGCTGCGGGGACGCGGCAGGTCTACTTTCAAATCCAGTTTGATGCGGCCGGGGCGCTGGGTCAACACCAGCACGCGGTCCGACAGGAAGAGCGACTCGTTGATGGAGTGTGTGACCATGATGACAGTCTTGCGGTCGGCTTGCCAGATGCGGGAGAGCTCCGTCCACATGCGTTCGCGGGTCAACGCGTCAAGCGAGCCGAACGGCTCATCGAGCAGGAGCAGGTCGGGGTCATGGATGAGCGCCCGCGCGATGGCCACGCGTTGCGCCATCCCGCCGGACAGGTCACGCGGCCAGTTATTCTCGAATCCCTGCAATCCCATCCGGCGGATCAAATCCTGGGCGCGCTCGGTCGCATCCGGCGCGCCCTCCAGTTCGAGCGGCAGCATGATGTTTTGCAGCACCGTCCGCCAGGGCATCAGGTTAGCCTGCTGGAAGACCATGCCGATGCGCGGCTGGCGGTGATCTTCGAAATTGACCTCGCCCTTCGTCGGCGCCAACAGCCCGGCCAGGATGCGCAGCAGCGTAGACTTGCCGCTGCCCGACGGCCCAAGCACGCAGATGAATTCCTGCGGGCAAACTTCAAAGGAGACCTCCTCCAGCGCGCGCAAACCGCCGTTGTTGTCGGGGAACACAGCGGCCAGGTCGCGGACGGTGAGGATGGGTGACTGAGACAACATCGCCTTCCACGGATCACGCATCACGTATTACGTCTACGGCACAAACTCATTCGTAAACGCCTTACTTACGTCCAGCGGCGCTTTGAGAAGGCTCATCTTGAGCAGCACGTCGTGCATGTTCTGCCAGGCCTGTGGATTGGACATGCCCAAATGATCCGCCTTCCATAATTCAATGGAACGCGTCAACACTTCCATTTGAGTGGCCTGGTCGGCCTTGGCTAGATCGGTCACGTACTTCTTACTGATCTCATAAGCCGCTTGGGGATCGGCGATGGTATCCGCCAGGCCGCGCAGAAATGCTTTCACCATGGCGCGCACCAGTTCCGGATGTTCGGCAATCGTCTTCTCGTTGGTAATCAACCCATTCGAGGCCAGTTGCTCGTAATCGGCTACACGGATTTCGTTCAGGTCGTACCCTTGTGCCTTCAACTGCACCGGCTCGTTGGTGGTGTAGACCGAGACAGCCTGGTCCCGATCCGCCGCCAGCGCCGCCACCTGGTTGTAACCAATCGAGTCGAGCGTGACATCTTTTTCCGTCAACCCTGCCGAGAACAACAACGCATCCAGGCCAATGTAATTCGCGCCGTAAAGTCCGGGCAGGCCAATCTTCTTACCCTTTAGGTCCGCAGGGATCTTGATGTTCTCCGCAACCTTCGAAGCCACCGCCACCGGGTATTGCTGGTACCAGGCCCCCACATAAACGATCGGCAATCCCTGCGCGCGCGCCAGCAACACCTGTTCACCGGAAACAACCGCAAACTGCAAGTTGTTCGCGCCCACCAGCGACACCGCATCCGTTTCAAGGGAATAATCGAATTCGATCTCGATCCCTGCATCCTTGAAATATCCTTTTTCGACGGCCACATACAGCGGCGCGAACTGGACGTTGGGAATGTAACCCAGCGGCAGCTTGACGTGTACCAACTGCCCCGTTCCTGTTCCCGGCCCCAAGCTGCCACAGGCCGAAAGGGCGAGCGCCATCCCCAGCATGATCAAAACTACCTTGCGAAACATAATCACCTCGTTGAAAGATTATTCCTGGCGCCATTCCTGCCAGGCCAGAACGCGGCTCTCAGCCCAGGCCACTGCGCCGTACAGACATAAAGCCAGCACGATCAAGGCGAAGACGGCCACGAAGACCAGCGCCGTATCGTATTGTCCGCGCCCGACGTTGATGAGGAAGCCCAACCCCTGGTCTGCGCCGACCAACTCTCCCACCACCGCGCCAATCACCGAGAGCGTTGCGCCCACGCGCAGCCCACCCAGGAAGACCGGCAGCGCGGCCGGGATCTCCAGCTTGCGCAGGATCTGTCCCGGTGTGGCATGCAGGGATCGCATCAGGTTGTGCAGCGCGGGCGGGACCGCGCGTACCCCCACCACTGTGTTGACCAGCACCGGGAAGAAAACGATCAGGGCGCAGATCAAGACCTTTGAAAACATGCCCGGCCCGAACCAGATGACCAGCAATGGCGCAATGGCCACCAACGGCACGGCCTGGCTGGCCACCAGGTAAGGGGAAAGCACGCGTTCCAGGGCGCGCGATTTTGCCACCAGATAACCGATCACGGTCGCCAGAGTCACACCCACCAGCAGGCCCAGCAGAATCTCCAGCAGGGTCACGCCGGTGTTTATAAACAGGCTGCCATCCGACAGGACGCCCAGGAAACGCAACCAGACCTGCATGGGCGAGGGCAGGATAAAGGCCGGCAGGTTTGTCATGCGTACCACCAGCCACCAGACAAACAGTCCCACCAGCAGGGAGGCCAATCCCAGCCAGAGGCCGCTACGGCGGGTGGTACGCGGAATTTTACGAAGCAGGGTCAAGTCCATGGTATTTCTGTCCATGCGAGGCGGGGAACAAAAACGCCTCGCCAGAATTAACCGCGGGGCGTGGAAACGGGCCCGAGCTCCGGCTGGAAGCGTATAAAAAATCCCGAAAACAACGAACGTTTTCGGGGCACGCGAACCAGACCCGGATGGGTCGTCCTACCTTCTTCTATCCAGACTGTCACTGTCGGCTCCGGAATTGCACCGGGTCATGCTTCGTGTCACCCTGAACATAGCGAAGGGTCTCGTTTAAGATTCTTCGCCGCTACACAGCTCAGAATGACAACCTGCTCGCGGGCTATACCGCCGATCGGGAATTTCACCCTGCCCCGAAGGTTAATATTCAATTGTGGTCATTATAGTCACTCAGGGAATGGCTGTCAAATTTGTCGCACCGATTTTCTAATGAAACTCTTATTCCATTTTTCTTGACAATTTATTAACTCACATATAAAGTTAAGACAACTTAACTAAAAAGAAGGCTTAACCATGACCAAATCTGTTCAATTCACGCAGGCTGTCCGTTCATGGGTGGACGTGTCCACCCACCACTCCATGCGCGGCTGGTCGCACCATGCCAAGGCAACCGGCCTTTCCATGCCGCAGTTCAGCATCATGATGCAGCTGTATTATCGCGGCGCGTGCGGCCTCTCGGAGATCAGTGAACGGTTCGAGATCACGAACGCGGCTGCCAGCCAGCACGTGGACAACCTCGTCCAGGCCGGGCTGATCGAGCGCACGGAAGACCCGCACGACCGGCGCGCCAAACACATCCAGCTTTCAGCCAAAGGCAAATCCATGATTGAAAAGGGCATCGGCGAGCGCTATCGCTGGGTGGACAAACTCGCCGAGAGTCTCGACGAAAAAGACCGCGAGAAAACCGCCGAGGCGCTGACGATCCTGACCGAGGCGGCGCGCAAGCTGGATCAGCCTCAATAGATCCACGATCCTTCCCTGCTCTGTTCACATTCAATTCACAACCATCTTTTATAAATCGTAAGGCTTATTGTTCATAAATTTGAATTCGAAAGGAAATCCATGCAAGCATCCATATCTCGACCCACCTTCGGTCGCGCAGGCGGGAGGCGTTCAGGCTCCAACTCGATGGGCCGCGCCATCCAATACCTGACGCATTACAAACGCGAAGCCGCGCTGCCGTATGTTTTCCTGTTGATCGCCACCCTGGCGCAATTGGCAGTACCCAACCTGATCCGCCGCATCATCGACGCGGTCACGAGCGGTTATGTGGCCGACCAGGTGTTACAAGCCCTGAAACAGATCCCGGCGCAATTTGTCAGCGCGGCTCTGCCAAAGATTCTCAGCGCATTGAACTATCCGTCCACCTGGACGCAGGACCAGCTCGTTGCCCAACTGAACACGAATTTGAACAACGCACCGCAATCCCTGATCTGGGCGGTGGTTGCCATCGTCATCTTCGCCGCGCTGCGCGGCGTCTTCGCCTTTTTACAAGCCTTCTGGGCGGAGAAGAATTCGCAGTCCGTGGCCTACGACCTTCGGAATGATCTGTATTCCAAGATTCAAAAACTGTCCTTCTCGTATCACGACCAGAACCAGACCGGCCAATTGATGATCCGCGCCACGGATGACGTGGAGAAGGTACGTTTGTTCATTGGTCAGGGTTTGCTGCAATTGGTCGGCGCGATCATCCTGTTGACGGGCACGATCATCATCCTGTTCAGCACCAACGTCACGTTGGCCTGGACGACTATGCCGATCCTGCCGCTGGCATTGGTTCTCTTCATGGTCTTTGGCTCCGCCGCCCAACCGATGTTCCGAAAGGTGCAGATCAAGCTTTCCACACTGAACACGATCTTGCAGGAAAACCTGGCGGGTATCAAAGTGATCCAGGCTTTTACGCGTGAGAAGGAACAGCAGACCAAGTTCCGCTCTGCAGCAGACGACCTGATGGGACAGGCCATCTCGGTAGCCACACTCTTCACCTTCCTCTTCCCGCTCATCTTCATGATCGCCAACCTGGGGCAGGCCGCCATCCTTTACGTGGGCGGCAAGCAGATCATCACCGGCGCGCTCACCCTGGGCGAGTGGCAGGAATTCTCGCTTTATCTGATCTACCTGTTCTTCCCGGTGGCGCAGCTTGGTTTCATCATCACGCAGTTTGGACAGGCTACTGCCTCGGCGGACCGCATCTTCGAGATCCTGGATGCAAAGTCCGACATCGTGGATAAGCCGGATGCCATCGAACTGCCTTCGGTGAAAGGTAATGTCAAATTCGAGAACGTGACCTTCCGCTATTTCAGCGGCGGCGCACCCGTCCTCGACGATGTGACCTTCGAGGCCCAACCCGGCGAACGGATCGCCCTGCTGGGCGCGACCGGTTCCGGCAAGAGCACCATCATCAACCTTCTGCCGCGCTTCTACGATCCCAGCGAAGGCGTGATCACCATCGACGGCCACGACCTGCGCGACATCAAAGTGGATTCGCTGCGCAAGCAGATCGGCATCGTCTTGCAGGAGACCACGTTATTCAGCGGCACGATCCACGACAACATTGCTTTTGGCCGCCCGGATGCCAGCGAAAAGGATGTGATCGCCGCCGCCAAAGCCGCGCAGGCACATGATTTCATCATGTCCTTCCCCGAAGGTTACAACACGCACGTGGGCGAGCGCGGCACCACCTTGAGCGGCGGACAGAAGCAGCGCGTGGCGATTGCCCGCGCCCTGCTGCTCAACCCGCGCATCCTGATCCTCGACGACTCGACCTCCAGTGTGGATTTGCAGACCGAGTCGCTCATCCAAGCCGCTCTCGATAAATTGATGGAGAACCGCACTTCGTTCGTCATCGCACAGCGCATCAGCACGGTCATGAGCGCAGACAAAATATTGGTGCTCGACAAAGGCAAGATCGTGGCTCATGGCAAACATGCCGACTTAATGGAAAACGAACCGATCTATGCTGAAATTTATAACTCACAGATATTGGCGTATGAACATCAACACGAGCATACACCGGAGGAGAAATAACCTATGATGGGTGGTCCCGGCCGTTTCGGCAACATCATGAACCAGGAGACGCTTAAACCGCGCAGCCTGGGAAATACACTTGGCCGCCTCGTCCAATACTTTGGCCGTTTCTGGCCCGCCGTTGTTCTGGCGGTTTT
This sequence comes from Chloroflexota bacterium, assembly GCA_021823555.1. The sequence continues at coordinate 5,656 of JAKANW010000002.1, read as the reverse complement.
ATTCGTAGTGGTGGCGACCTGGTCGCAGGTGACAACGCCTGAATTGACCGGCCAGGCCACGGACTGTTTTCTCGTCCCGCTGGGAGCCAGCAGCAGTTTTGGTTTCTCCATTCCCGGAGCGGGGACACAGGCCGCTCAATCGGAAGCCGCCTGCTGGGTGGTGTCTGACCCGGCGAAATTAAGCGGCACACAATGGATCGTGGTGAAAGCCTTCCGTCTCGGCGGATTCATCCCGCCCGCCATGGCATCCATGACGAACGACGACCGCATCGCCGGTCTCGTGCGCTTGATCCTGATCGTGATCGTCCTGTTCGTCCTGGGCTCCCTGCTCAGCGGCCTGACCTTCTTCAGCATGTCGTGGTCGGGCCAGCACGTGCTGCGCGCATTGCGCGTGGATGTGTTCGAGCGCCTGCACCAGCTCTCGCTCAGCTATTACTCGGTGAACGAAGCCGGCGACCTGATGAGCCGCATCACCAACGATACGAGCGCCATCGAGCAGGCGATTTCGTTTGCGCTGGTCAACGTGTTCAGCGGCATTTTGTTATTGGTGTGGGTGGCCTACAACATGTTCACATCCAACCTGCCGTTCGCCCTGCTCTCGCTGGCGGTTTCGCCGATCATGTTCATTGCCACGCTCTATTTCTCGGATCAGGCGCGCAAAGCCTTCCGCAAGAGCCGCAAGGAGATCGGCAACGTCAACGCCGAATTGCAGGAAAGCATCGCCGCGGTGCGCGAAGTGCAGGCCTTCAACCGCGCCGATGAGAACATCGAGAACTTCAAGGAAGTCAACGCCGCCAACCGCGACGCGAACATACGCGCCGTGTCGTTCACTTCCGCGCTCTCGCCCACATTAGAAGCGCTCGGTTATGTGGCGCTTGCCATCGTGACCGGCGTGGGCGGCTGGTACATGCTCAAAGGCCAGACCCTGCTCGGCACCACTGTGACCTTTGGCCTGATCGTGACCTTCCTCGCTTACGTCCAGCGCTTCAACCAACCCATCCAGCAAATTGCCGTGTTATGGACGAACATCCAGAATGCCATCGCGGGCGCGGAAAGAATCTTTGGCCTGCTCGATGAAGAACCGGCTGTCCACAATAAGGCCGATGCAAAGCCCATGCCGCAGATCGTTGGCAAGATCGAATTCAATAACGTCTCGCACGAATACGAAGACGGCGTGCCGGTCTTGAAAGATGTTTCCTTCACCGCCAAACCCGGCCAAACCATCGCCATCGTCGGGCCGACCGGCGCGGGCAAGACCACCATCATCAACCTCCTGCCGCGCTTCTACGATGTGACCAACGGCTCGGTCAAGATCGACGGCATCGACGTGCGCGATGTGACGGCTGAATCCCTGCGCAACCAGATCGGCATCGTCTTGCAGGATACGTTCCTGTTCAGCACCACCGTCATGGAAAATGTCCGCTTTGGCAAACCGGACGCGACCGACGAAGAGGTCATGGCAGCCATCAAACTCGCCAACGCGGACTCATTCATCGAGCGCCTCCCGGAAAAATACCAGACCGTACTTGGCGAACGCGGCTCAGGTCTTTCTCAGGGACAGCGGCAACTGCTTTCGATCGCTCGCGCCGCTTTGGCTGATCCCCGCATCCTCATTCTCGACGAGGCGACCTCCTCCGTTGACACGCGCACCGAGCGCCTCATCCAGAAAGCCTTCGATGTCCTGCTCAAAGGCCGCACATCCATCGTCATTGCGCACCGCCTGTCCACCATCGTCAACGCCGACCAGATCCTGGTGCTCGACGGCGGTCAGATCATCGAGCGCGGCAAACACAATGACTTGATGTCAAGTCAGGGTTTCTACTACAACCTGTACATGAGCCAGTTCAAGAAACAGGAGGAAGTGGAAGCGACGGCAGTGGTTGCGAAATAACCCGTGATCAGTCATCAGTGGTCAGCAGGCCCCTTTCCACTTGGAGAGGGGCCTTTGACTTCCACCTTCTGCAAATGGCAGTAAAATTGCTCATCCAACCAACGAAGGAAGCAATTGCATGGATGAGCGCGTAAAAGAACCGGACGGTTTGCGAGGGCCTGCTGGGCTGGAAAGTGTACTTTGGCTACATCGCGCTTACGTATGCCATCACTTTTCTGGTCGCCCTGGCAACCTGGCATTTGCTTGAAAAACACATGCTTAACTTAAAGAAATATTTCGAGTATTCTTGAACCAACCTGCTCCTCAAAGCAGAAAATTTGTCAGGAGTCTCCATGTCCACGCCTTTCCCCGAGTTCGAAGCCTTCATCAAAGCCTATCCCACCTATTCAAAAACCGCGTCCGTTGACACCCTGCGCCGCACCGATTACGCCCGTCTTGACGACGCTGAACACATCTACTTCGATTACACCGGCGGTGGACTGTACGCCGAGTCACAGATCCGCCAGCATCAAAAACTGCTCAGCGAAAACGTCTTCGGCAACCCGCATTCCAGCAACCCCACCTCGCAGGCCGCCACCCGGCTGGTCGAAAGAGCCCGCGAGTCCATCCTCAAATTCTTCAACGCCGATCCCGGCGAATATCTCGCCATCTTCACATCCAACGCCAGCAGCGCGCTCAAACTGGTCGGCGAGTCGTATCCATTTCCTGGCGGCCGTTACCTGCTGACCTTCGACAATCACAATTCTGTCAACGGAATTCGGGAGTTTGCCCACGCGCGCGGCGCGGAGGTGACCTATATCCCGGTCATGCTCCCGGATATGCGCTTCGACGCATCCACCCTCGACCTGGAGCTGGCGCGGCCTTCGATAAAGGGATATAACCTTTTCGCTTACCCCGCCCAATCCAACTTCTCCGGGGTTCAGCACCCGCTCGAATGGATTGAGAAGGCCCACGCCCACGGCTGGGACGTGCTGCTCGATGCGGCAGCCTATGTCCCTACCAACAAACTAGACTTGAGCAAAGTCAAACCCGATTTCGTCCCGGTCTCATTCTACAAGATTTTTGGCTACCCCACCGGCCTGGGCGCGTTGATTGCTCGCAAGCAGGCCCTTGCCAAACTGCGCCGTCCCTGGTTCGCGGGCGGGACGATCACCGTAGCGTCCGTGCAAGGCGATAAATATTACCTGGCTGACGGCGCTCCCGCCTTCGAGGATGGCACTCTCGATTATCTCAACATCCCTGCCATCGAGATCGGCCTCAAGCACATCGAATCCATTGGCTATGATGTGATCCACGAACGCGTTCGCTGCCTGACAGGCTGGCTGCTCGAACATCTGGCATCCATGAAACACAGCACTGGCGAGCCACTCGTGCGCGTCTACGGCCCGACCAGCACCGAGCAGCGCGGCGGTACAGTGACCGCCAATTTCTTCGATAAGGACAGTCATCCCATTGACCATCGCTTCATCGAACGGGAAGCCAACAAGGTCAACATCTCCCTGCGGACTGGCTGTTTCTGCAACCCCGGCGCGGGCGAGATCGCCCTCGGCATCTCCCGCATGGAACTGGCGGCCTGCTTCGCCCAACCCGAACACGACCAGCGCCTCTCCATTGATGACTTCCGCGTCTGCATAGACGGCAAATCCAGCGGCGCAGTGCGAGTATCAATTGGCCTGGTCACGAACTTCAATGATGTGCAGGCGTTTTTGGAGTTCGCGAGAGGATTGTTAAGTTAATAAAAATTGTGGAGGTAAAATACGTTGTAGGAATCGTTGATTCGGGGAAGACGACTAAAAAGCTCGAACAAATAATAAGCGCCATCAAGACTATTGCTAACAAATTAGGTATCACTATTGTAGTGTAATAGACCTCCTGTTTCCTAATGCTTTTGGAGGCCAACCCCAAACAGGCAAAATATCCTCATAACGATCAAAGGGACTCTTCGCTTCGCTCAGAGTGACACACTCCGGTCGTGTCATGCTGAGCGGACTATCGGGCAACACTATCAAAAGTCACCCTAGCGAAGCATCCCTCATCACCGCAATGAGACTCTTCGCTCGCAAAGCCTGCCCTGAGCTTGTCGAAGTGAACGCTCGCGCAGAGTGACACGAATAAAGAGCTTTTATGAAATCCTATTACGTCTACATTATGACCAACAAATCCCGTACTCTCTACACAGGTGTGACCAACAATCTTGAGCGTCGCGAGTATGAACACAAGAACAAACTTGTTCCTGGCTTTACGAGCAAATACAACATCACGAAACTTGTATATTACGAGGAGGCCAACGATGTTCAAGTAGCTTTGGCACGCGAGAAGCAGATCAAAGGCTGGTTACGTTCCAAAAAGATTGCTTTGATCGAGTCGATTAACCCTGAGTGGAAGGATTTAAGCCTTGACTGGCATGTGCAGTAAGTCCACCTCGTGTCGTGCTGAGCGGCCCGTCGAACGACACCACCAAAGGCCGCCACAGCGAAGCATCTCTCGCCATCGCACCGAGACTCTTCGGTCGCAAAGAGCATGCTCCCTCAGAGTGACACATCATTGATTGAAGGAGAACCAAATATGATTAGTCGCATCTGGCACGGATATACAACGCCTGAAAACGCCGATATTTACGAAGCGCTTTTGAAGGAAGAGATTTTTATCGGTACCCAGGATCGCCAAATCCAGGGTTTCCATGAAATCCAGCTCTTCCGCAGGGACATCGGCAATGAAGTCGAATTCATCACCGTGATGTGGTTCGATTCCATCGAGGCGGTACGAATTTTCGCAGGCGAAGATTACGAAGCAGCGGTTGTCCCACCGAAAGCGCGCGCCGCATTGAAACGCTTCGATCAGCGCTCACAACATTACGAAGTCCGTGAATGGTTGAAGAGCGATTAACAAGTACACTCCCTTTCGTTCCAACCGCCGCCCCCGGCAGTGTTGACAGGAATTGCCTGCGCCGGGAACGGCTAGGGAAAATCCTCCCGCTTCTTTCGAGGCGGGAGGTTGTGATTTTTTATGGGAGCTTAAACGTCTTGACCAAAAAGACAGCCATCTGGGCTCGCGAAACGGGGTACTGGGGACAGTAGCTGTTATTGTCGCACCCACTGGTGATCCCCTCGTTCGCCAATTGTTCGATCCAGGCGGCTGCCCAGTAAGCTTTGGGAACATCGTCAAACATCGCACCACTGGCAGGCGGCGGGGAATAACCGGCGCCATGTTCGGCCCGCAATAAGAAGACAGCCATCTGGTCCCGGGAGAGCGGGCTGTCCGGGCAGAAATTTCCGCCGCCGCAGCCAGCTGTGACTCCATCAGAGACAAGCGCCTCAATCCAATAACGCGCCCAATGACCGCCAGTATCTGCGAAAGTAATCGGGACATTGGTAGGCGGCGTAAAGTTTGTACCGTGCATGCTGCGTTCCAGGAGGACCGCCATCTCTGCGCGAGTGACAGACGCTTCAGGGCAATACCGTAGTGGATTGGTGGCGCATCCGGTGGTGATACCAGATTTATATAATCTTTCTATCCAATTCCAAGCCCAATAAGTTACTGGCACATCATAAAAGATGGCGGAAGAGGTTTTGCCATCGGGCGCTGTGCCGTTAATATATTCCTCAATATTTGTATATCCATCACCGTTGATATCCTCGCCGGCGTCTGAGGAACTATTCGGGTTCAACCCATATTTCAGTTCCCAGATATCCGGCATCCCGTCATGGTCTGAATCGGCGCAGGGAGCCGCGGGAGCAATCGTCAGCCAGCCGCCGACCTGCGAGG
>JAKANW010000370.1 GCA_021823555.1 Chloroflexota bacterium | reverse complement strand
CCAAAACCTGCGATGAGAATTTCTTTTTGCATGTAATCTCCTTAACCACAAATGGCACGAAGGACACAAAGGATGAAGGATTTTTTCATCCTTCGTCTTTCATCCCTCATCCTTATACTTTGATCTGCGTCACGCCCGCGGCCACTTTGTAATCGCCGAGCGGATAGAAGGGCACCATTTTTTCTTCCACGAATTTCAGCGCCTCGACTGGCTGCATGCCCCAGTTGGTGGGGCAGGTGGATAGCAGTTCGACCAACGAAAAGCCCAGCCCGCGCACCTGTGTTTCGAACGCGGTGCGGATGGCCTTCTTGGCGAGGCGGATGTTCTTCGGATCATGCAGGGAGCGGCGCACCACATAGCCTGCACCATCCAGTGTGGAGAGCATTTCGGATACGCGGATCGGGTAACCCTGCGTCTCCACGTCGCGGCCGTTGGGGGAAGATGTGGTTTTCATGCCGGGCAGGGTGGTGGGCGCCATCTGACCGCCAGTCATGCCGTAGTTGGCATTGTTGATGAAGATGACGGTGATATTCTCGCCGCGCGCCGCGGCGTGGACGATCTCACCCATGCCAATGGAGGCCAGGTCGCCGTCGCCTTGGTAGGTGAAGACGATGCGGTCTGGCAGGACGCGTTTGATGCCGGTGGCCATGGCGGGAGCGCGCCCGTGCGGGGCTTCGACAAAGTCGGTGTTGAAATAGTTATAAGCGAATACTGCACATCCCACCGGCGCGACGCCGATGGTCTTGGGGAGCAGGTTCATTTCTTCGAGCACTTCGGCGACCAGCCGATGTGCTACGCCGTGTGTACAACCCGGGCAGTAATGGGTTGGCGTTTCGGTAAAGCCTTCTGGCCGGTCGTAAACTAATGTGTTGGGTGCAGGAGTTGTCATCAATACCTCTTTTTGTCACGCGGCTTTTAAGCCGCTCGTGAGAGGCGACATGAATGTCGCGTTACGCGTGCTCGGTCATCCTCGAGAGCCAGGAGACGCGTGGGTCGGCCTCAGCCGCTATGGGTCCCGCGGCGATGCGCTGGATCTCGCTCAGGATTTCGTCGGGGAAGGGGACCATCCCGCCGGTGCGTCCGTAAAATTCCACAGGGACGCGTCCGCGTACCACGCGTTGGACGTCGTTGAGCATCTGTCCCATGTTCATTTCGGTGACTAGGAACGCGCTCACTCGGTCGGCCAGTTCATCGAGGATTTTGGACGGGAACGGGCTGACCGTGATCGGACGCAGCAGGCCGACTTTGATGCCGCTGGCGCGAGCAGCGCGTACCGCCGAAAGTGCTACCCGTCCCGCTGTGCCAAATCCGATCACCACAAATTCGGCATCGTCAAGATAATATTCTTTGTATCGCACTTCATTGGCCTGCGCTTCTTGCCAGCGTTTGGCGAGCCGGAAGTTTGCCACTTCCTCAGCAGGCGGATCGATGTAAATGGAGGAGAGGATGCGCCGTTCGCGGTTGAGCGCGCCGTTGGTGGCCCATGGGAAATCCCTGTTGACGATGGGCTTCATCTCCGGCATTTCGGCGGGTTCCATCATTTGGCCAATTGAGCCGTCCATGATGATCATGGTGATCATGCGATATTTCTCGGCCAGGTCGAACGAGAGACCCATTAGGTCAATGGCTTCTTGCACCGAGGAGGGCGCCAGCACGATGCGCGGATAGTCGCCGTGACCGCCGCCGTGGACGGCCTGGTTGTAATCGCTTTGGGCCGGGGCGATGTTACCGAGGCCGGGGCCGCCGCGCATTACGTTGACCAGCACCGCCGGGATTTCGGTTCCCGCGATGTAGGACAGCCCCTCCATCATTAGGCTCACGCCCGGACTGGAGGAGGATGACATGACGCGCGAGCCGGTGCACGCCGCGCCGTAGACCATGTTGATGGCGCCCAGTTCCGATTCGGCCTGGACGAAGGCGCGGCCCAGTTCGGGCATACGGCGCGAGAGATATTCGAGCACTTCCGTCTGCGGGGTGATGGGATATCCGAAGTATGCCTGGAGGCCGGCCCGCACGGCGGCTTCCGCGATCGCTTCATTGCCTTTCCATAGTTCTTTGGTCATTTTATTTTCTCCGGTAGTAGGGGCACAGCGGATGGATACCAGTTTTGACGAATTAACGTCCAGACTGCGCCCTTACGCTTCCTATCCAGCCGTCGCCGGGACGCGGGGTTTGAGGGCTTCGCGATACACCGTGATTGCTGCGTCAGGGCAAACCACCGCACAAACAGCACACCCCGTGCAGCCATCTTTGAAGACGTGCGCGGGGTGGTAGCCTTTTGGGGTAAGCCGGGACATGTCCAGTTCCATGACGTTCTGTGGACAGGCATTGATGCAAAGTTCGCATCCTTTACAGTACTTGTCGCTGACTTCGATCCAGCCTTTTACAGCCATCGGTTCTCCTTATGTGAGAAGTTGGAGTGACTTTGGCTTATATGCCAATTCGTACCCATTATCACTTTTTTGGAGAGGGGCGGGTAGTGCCATGCGTCATAAAGGGAGAGTACAAAATATCATCCCTTTTGATGCAGTTTCTCCCATTTCGAGGGAGAATCTTCGCCCGTATATCTTCCGGCATAAAGGGGTTTTAAAAGATGAGCCTCCAATCGTTCCAAATTGTTGTATAGTGTTCGTAGACAGTGGATTGTAGATTGTTTCAAATCTGGATTTTCCAGGTTAAGGGAGCATCTGCCATGAACGAAGCTCTCTACCATCTTGTCTCGTGGGCCTTCCAGGATTTCATTTGGGGCGGTGATTTGGTCGGTGTGGAGAATTTGCCCGAGGAGGGACCGGCGATCTTCGTCTCCAATCACCTTGGTGCGTTGGGACCGATCGCGGTGGGTGCGGCGATTCCGCTTGAACTCCATTTTTGGATCCATGCCGACATGCTCGATCCGGTTCTCGCCCCCGACTATCTCCGCCAGGATTTTGTAGAACCGCAGTTGCACGTGCCGCCGCCATTTAGCCGCTGGCTGGCGCACGGCATCTCTCAAATTCACATTCCCTTACTACGTTCCGTGGGCGGGATTCCGGTCTACCACTCCCCCGAAGGATATCAAGAAACATTTCGTCTCACCGTGGATTTGCTCGCACAGGAGAAATTTGTGCTGATCTTCCCCGAAGATCCTGCGCTGCCGTTCGACTCGCGTTATAACATGCGTCCGTTCCAAAAGGGATTTACCCGCTGTGGCGAACTGTATTACGAGCGGTCACACAAAGTTCTCAGTTTTTTCCCGCTGGCGGTCCATGCCGAAACGCGCACCGTGCGCGTGGGTAAGCCCATCCGGTATAATCCGTTCGTCCATCCCGCCTCTGAACGGCAACGCCTGAAAAACGTGCTGGAGCAAAGCATCCATCAAATGCTGTTACAAGCTTCGCAGGATGGCTATCTGAGTCTGCCTCTTTCAAACTGATCCCATGAAACCTGTCTCCCATTTCTGGGCGGGAGTTCGTGCAGAACTCCCGCTTCTCATTAGTGTGTTTCCCTTCGGTCTGATCTATGGCTCGCTGGCGCTCAACGCCGGCATATCCATCGCCGCGGCGCAGGGCATGTCGGCTATCGTGTTTGCCGGTTCGTCCCAATTCGCGGCCGCACAACTCATCCATGACGCCGCGCCGGGATTGGTGATCGTGCTGGCCATTGCGGTCATCAACCTGCGTCACCTGCTCTACAGCGCATCACTCGCGCCGCACCTGAGAGATTTGCCCATGCGTTGGAAGCTCCTGTTCTCGTATCTAATGACCGACGAAGCGTATGCCGTTGCCGTCCTGAACTACGAGCGGATTGGCGGAGGCACGGCCGGGCATTGGTACTTCTTCGGGGCGGGGATTTCGCTGTGGGCAACTTGGCAAGTCAGCACCGCACTTGGACTTGGGCTGGGCGCGGCCCTCCCGACCGATTGGCCGCTCGACTTTGCCCTGCCTCTCACTTTCATCGCCATGGTGGTGCCTGTGCTCAAGGACCGGCCCGCCTGGGCCGCGGCCCTGTCTGCTGGACTGGTGGCATTGCTGGCGAATTCCCTGCCCTACAAACTCGGCCTCATCCTTGCCGCGTTGGCTGGCATCGCGGTGGGGATGATTCTGGAAACGCATAAAGAGCGAAATGCCATTTCGCTCTACGAACAGGAGGAAGCATGAACATCTGGCTGACCATTTTCCTCGGCGGCGCGTTGACCTTCGGGATGCGGTTCTCCTTTGTCTATTTGCTGGGCCGGTTCAAGGTCCCAGAGATGTTGCGACGCGGCCTGCGGTTCGTTCCGCCCGCGGTGCTTTCCGCTATCCTTATCCCGGAATTGTTCATTCACGACAATCATTTTGACCTCAGCTTGGACAATACGCGTTTGTTGGCGGGGCTGGCTGCCATTGTCGTTGCGGCGTGGACGAAGAACAGCCTGCTGACCATCTTGGCAGGCTTGGCGGCCCTGCTGGTTTTGCAATTGCTCGGTGTTCGTTGACAAAACCAA
>JAKANW010000369.1 GCA_021823555.1 Chloroflexota bacterium | reverse complement strand
ACGATGAAGGCGAACACAAACAACCAAGTCATCACGGCGCGGTTTCGAGTTTGAGGCATGGCTCCTCCAAAAAAGGGTTTTGAGAGATTATATCCCAAGCCGCCTTCGTGATGCGCAAAGAGAGGCGAGCATGGCACAAAATTTATCCCTGAGTTGGCTCGTCACAACAAAAAAAGTTGGCTCATGTGTAAGGCGCGCTACGCTGCCTGCCCCGATGCTCTTTCGGGACCCCGACGAAGCAGTCTCCGCCCCGTGGAGGGGTTGCTTCGGCGGGAGAACGCCGCCTCGCAACGACATGCACTTTGTTTACCAATGAGCCAAAAAGTTTCTGGAAATCAGACAGGATTTGTCACATATGATGATTTGCATGTAAATAATATATGACATTTGTCGCCATAAAGTGTAACTTTTGTCACGTGCGGATTGTCACAAAATCTTTACAATAGCGGCAATTCCTTACCAAATGAGTCAACGATAGGCAAATAGGCAAAAATGCTGCGAATCAACCGCCAAACTGATTACGCCATCCGAGTGGTGCTGTCTCTCGCCAAGAAACCGGCGGGGACGCGCATTCCCTCGGCGGATATTCGCATGGAAATGCTCATCCCCCCCGCCTTCCTGCAACGCATCGTTGCCACGCTGGCCGCCGAGGGCTTCATCCTGACACAGCCGGGGCGCGATGGCGGCATTTCTCTGGCGCGCCCGCCGAAAACGATCAACCTCCTTCAAGTGGTGGAGGCGTTTGAAGGCCCCATCTGGCTTTCCGATTGCGTTGAGCATCTCGACTCCTGCGTCTTTGGCCGCACCTGCCCGGTCAACCGACGCTGGGAGCGGTTGAAAAATGTTATACGCGCTGAACTCGAAAGCGCCACCTTCGCCGATCTGGTGGCAGACAGCGAGGCGTTGGCCGCCTTACAAACAAAAGAAGACCTGAATGTCCTGGCATGAATCCCGTGAATAAAATTCTCCTGCGTGTCATGTACGGCCTGGCGGCCCTCCTCGTAGTGGGCGCCTTTGCCTTTAAAATTTTCCAACCCATCAAAGTGCTGCCCCGCATCCGCCTTGCGCCCGCCTTTTCCCTCACCGACCAAAACGGCAATCGCGTCACCAACGAGGACCTGCGCGGCCGGATCGTGCTTTACACGTTCACTTACACTCACTGCCCCGCCCCCTGTTACAACATCAACGCGACCATGCGGGAAATCCTCGCCCGCCGCGACGAGGCCAACCTCGGGGACATTCCCTTCACCCTCGTCACGATCTCATTCGACCCCGAACGGGATTCGCCCTCTGTTCTTCGATCCTACGCCCAATCCCTTTCTGCCGACCCCGCCGATTGGATCTTCGCCACCAGCGAAAACACTCCCCTGCTGAAAACGATCATTGGCACAGGCTTTGAGGCCTACTACTCCCCCAACGAAGACGGCTCCTTCGCCTTCGATCCCACCTTCATCCTCGTGGACGGTTGGGGCGTGATTCGCGGCGAGTATCGCTACACCACCGAAGTCTCCACCGCCGACCGCGTCCTGCGTCACCTGTCCGTTCTCGCGGACGAGGTCACAAACGCGACCGGCACCGCCAAACTGGCTTACGAAGCCGCGCATCTGTTCTTGTGTTACGCGCAGTAAACAAAACCATGAAAAACAATCGTCTCCTCATGACCCTGGGCGTCCTCGCCGTTCTCATCCTGACCGGGGCGGCCCTTTTCTTTTTACGCCCGCATACCTTTCACGGAACGGTGTTCCAATCCCCCGAGCAGGCCTATGATTTTACGATTAACGTTGCGGACGGGAAAACCGTGAAGTTAAGCGACTATCGCGGCAAACTCGTGCTCCTCTATTTTGGCTACACCTTCTGCCCCGACGTGTGCCCAGCCACCCTCGGCGCCGTGACGACCGCCCTCAACCAACTCGGGGACAAAGCGGATGAGGTGCAGGTCATCATGGTCTCTGTGGACCCCCAGCGCGACACACCGGAAAAATTGGCGCAATACGTGAGCCACTTCCATCCCAGTTTCATCGGCGGGACAAACACCCCGGACGAAATCGCCAAGATCGCCTCGCTCTACGGGGTCTTTTACCAGGTCAGCGCGGAAACCACCACCAACGGCGATTACCTGGTTGACCACACCGCCACCCTGCTCGTCATTGACCGCGACGGTTACTTGAAACTGGTTTTCCCATTCGGTGTCACCGGCAATGAGATCGCCGATGATCTGAAATACATGCTGCGATAAACGGGATGCGCTTTATGAAATTCGACAAGCGTTTATTCGAATGGAGCACAACAGGAGGTGCGGCCGGCCAAAATTGAGGAGCATGCCCCCATGCAGGGACCCCGCCACCGGGTCCTGCGCGAAGCGAACGCGCAAGCAAGACCATCCATCCATTTTTTCAGGAGGCCTATATGGCTACGAACAAAAAGGGCAATGATGAAGAGTTCCGCCCGACCGGCACGATCGCGGTCCTGACCATCTTCGTCATCACACTCATCGCAATCTGGGCGACGATCTACATGATCCTCGTCGGACGCGGAGGCACACTATGAGCGCTCAAAAAATGCACATTGATTCTTACGAGCGAAACTGGATGATCGTCAGTTTCATTCTGCTGATCCTGTTCGCCACCGCCGTCAGCGTGGCGGCGTTCGGGATGGGGATCCAAGTCCCCGCCCCCGAACAGCGCGTGGACCCCAAGACCGTGGCGTCGGACCCGAACAGCCCGTGGTCAGAGGCGAGGCGGGGTCTGCATGAAGTCTCGCCCGGCGTGTACGATGCGTACATCCTGGCGCGCGCCATTCCGGCATGGGAATATCTCCCCAAGGAGATCACCGTCCCGGTTGGATCAAAGGTCACCTTCTATGTCACTTCAGCCGACGTGCAGCATGGCTTTAAGATCCAGAACACCAACGCCAACTTTATGATCGTCCCGGGTCAGGTGTCCAAACTGACCATCACCTTCAAGAAACCGGGCACGTACAACTTCATCTGCACGGAATACTGCGGCAGTGGTCACGGCGTGATGTATGGCGCGGTTATCGTGACACCGTAGCGCGAGGAGAAATATCATGAACCAATATCAAGTACCAACCGCGGAAAAGAAACTGATTGGCTCCCACCTTCTGGTGGCCATTCTTGCGCTTGCCGTCGGCAGTCTGTTTGGGCCGCTGCAAGCCTTCGAGCATGCGGGCTGGGATATTTATCCCTACATCAAGCCCCTGATCAAGTCCTACTACCAGGGCCTTACCGTTCACGGTGTGTTGAACGCGTTGGTCTGGACCACGTTCTTCATCATGGGCTTCCTGACCTTCAATGTGGTCTTCGGCTTGAAGCGCCCGCTTAAAAATATTGTCCTCAACAAGGTTGGCTTCTGGATGATGGTCGTCGGCGTTTTTGCCGCGGCGATCCCGATCCTCACCAACCAGGCCACCGTGCTCTTCACCTTTTATCCGCCTCTCAAGGCCAACTGGGCGTTCTATGTCGGTTTGACCCTCGTTGTGGTCGGCTCGTGGGTGGAAGGGTGGGGCTTGTTCATGACCTACAACGGCTGGCGCAAGGAAAACGCGAATGTGCGCACGCCGTTCATCGCGTTCGGCTCGCTCGTCACCGCCCTGCTCTGGCAGATCTGCACGCTCGGCGTCGCGGTGGAGATCCTCACCATGCTCCTCCCGTGGTCGCTCGGCCTGATCGAAGGCGTGGACCCGCAACTGGCCCGCACCTACTTCTGGTTCACCGGTCATCCGCTGGTCTACTTCTGGCTGTTGCCCGCCTACATCTCCTGGTACGCCATGCTTCCCAAGCAGGCTGGCGGCGGCAAGATGTTCAGCGACTCCCTCGCCCGCCTTGCCTTCTGGATCTTCCTGGTGCTTTCCACCCCGCTCGGCTTCCACCACCAGTACGTGGATCCCGGCGTTCCCCCCGCCTGGAAGTTCCTCCACTCCATGCTGACCTTTGGCGTGTTCTTCCCCTCCATGATGACCGCTTTCACCGTCATTGCCTCGCTTGAATACGGCGCGCGCAAGAACGGCGGCAAGGGCGCGTTGGCCTGGATCGGCAAACTGAATTGGAGCAATCCTTCCGTGGCCGCTCAGTTGCTGGCGGGCATCCTCTTCTTCTTCGGCGGCATCGGCGGTTTGGCGAACGCATCGTACAACGTCAACCTCGTCTTGCACAACACGGCGTTCGTGCCCGGTCACTTCCATCTCACCGTAGCGACCGCTGTCACATTGAGCTTCATCGGCATTTCCTACTGGCTGGTTCCCTATCTCACCGGGCGCAAACTTTGGCAGCCCAAGTGGGCGACCATCCAAGCCTGGGTATGGTTCGTGGGGATGGTCATCTTCTCCAACTCGATGCATGTGCTGGGATTGCTCGGCGCGCCGCGCCGCGTTCCGCTCAACCTGGCTCCGTATGTGCCTGCGGAATGGAACAGCCGCCTCTTCCAGGTCGGCTTGGGAGGCGCGA
>JAKANW010000368.1 GCA_021823555.1 Chloroflexota bacterium | reverse complement strand
CCATTCGTCTCGAGTGAATCGGCGGCGATCACACCGGGTCCGCCCGCGTTGGTGAGAATCCCAATCCCGCCCTTCGTCCTGAGCGAAGTCGAAGGACGCGGTAACGGACAGTTCTCCAACGCCCGCGCCCAGTCGAACATCTGCTCGGCGGTCTCTGCGCGCAGGATGCCGGCTTTGGCAAAGGCAGCCTCGAAGGCGATGTCCGAGGCGGCCAGCGCGCCGGTGTGCGAGGCGGCCGCTTTTTGTCCCGACTCGAAGCGGCCCACTTTGAGAGCGATGACCGGCTTCCGGCGGGTGACCTGCCGGGCCGCGTCCACAAAGCGGCGACCATTCGAGACGCTTTCCATGTAGAGCACGATGACGCGCGTGTGCTCATCGGCGGCCAGCATGGGCAGCATGTCGGTCTCGTTGACGTCGGCCTGGTTGCCGAGGCTGACCAGTTGCGAAAAGCCGAAGCCCTGCTCCCGCGACCAGTCTATGATGGCCGCGCAGAAGGCACCCGAATGCGAGATAAAGCCGATGCCGCCTTTGGTTGGCATGGGCGGCTGGAGGAAGGTGGTATCGAGTGGCAGGTGGGTGTCAATGCTGCCGATGCAGTTCGGCCCCAGCAGGCGCACACCGCTCTGGCGGGCGACTTCCATGCAGCGTGCTTCCAACGCCGCGCCCTCAGGGCCGGCCTCGCGAAACCCCGCCGAGGCAATGACCGCGGCGTAGATGCCGCGCTTGCCGCAGGCCTGAATCGTTTCAGGCGTGGCCCCCGGCGGGACGATGAGGATGGCCAGGTCCACCGGATCGGGGACTTGCATCAGGTCGGTGCAGAGCGGACGTTCGAACAGTGTCCCGGTTTTTTGGCTGACGAAATGGATCGCGCCCGGATACCCGCTGTGAACGAGGTTGCGCGCTACGCCGTAGCCGAGTTTTTCGGGGGAGGTGGATGCGCCGATGACAACGACGCCTTTGGGTTGAAAGAAAGGGAGAAGGGATTTAGTCATCAGTTTCCAGTGGATCGTGGGTGAAATAACCAGCCCGCGACGATTGTCACGGGCGTTGTTGATTCTCGTTATTTTATAAGTTGCAAAGCCAGTGTGAAATGGATGCAACCTGATTTTCTTCGTTGAGATTTGCTGCGTTGGTCAGAACGCCTCTTACCAAGTCGTTCCAAATTTCTGCTGCCATCTTTTTCTCTATCGCCGCACCGATAAAGAATGTATGCGGTTTCAACTTTGATTTTGCAAAGGATTTTCGAATTCTTTCCAGGGCAGTTCTGGCTGTTTTCCAATGTTCATCCGCGCCTTTGAATTTCCCCAATGCTATGTAGCTCGCGGTATTGGTTTCGTCGATGTTGGCCGGAGATGAATCAAAGAGACAAAGATCCGCGTTGCTCTTGACGAGAGGAACATTTACTTTGAATAATAGTGTTCGGTCTTTATTGTTGTTTTCCCAAGAAAGACCTTTTGTGCGCAGTCCTTCATTATCTGCTCTGTTATTTGTTGGCGCGTACCATCTGTTCGAAACTTTATCGAGCCAGCAGTATTTTATTCCTGCGATGACGAGAGTAGAAATCACGGCATAGGTTACTTTGCGGAACGCCAACCGCTCCACAATCTTGCTTCGTTCGATAGTAATGCCTTGGGCGGCAAGCCTGTTGTTCTCGGAATTAATGGCTGCTGCAATCGCACGTTTTGATAAAAGAGAATCTTCAATGTCTCTGCTGGTTTGTATATGCTGGGAAAAAGTCCGATTTGGCATAGTGGACATTTTACAACAAAACTTGCTATTTCTCCCAGTGCACCGCGATTTCTCCAACTATCTCTCTCTATATCCCTTCCCTTCGACGGGAAGCCAATCCTCTTTTCATCTGGCTGTCATCTAGCTATGCTAATATTTTTCCAGCCACGCAACTCAGCCAGAGGAAACCTATGTCGAGGAACAGACCCAGCTCCATATTCGATCCAAGCCAGGGAATCAGAAAACTTCTCTTGTCGGCCTTCGTTGTGTTCGCCTTCGTCGCTTATGCCATCCACGAACGGCTGGCCAATTCAAATGCAAGCACCGCTCAAACTGCCCCGGACGCAGTCGCCAATCAGGACTCGACCGGTTCGTCCGCGAATGCTCCGGCGTCTAATTCGTCGGCGCAGGTTCCTGCTCCCAGTTCAAGCTCCTCCAGGCCGGTCAGTTACAAGGATGGGACCTATACCGGGCCGGAAGTCAATGTGTTGTACGGGCTGGTCAAGGTGCAAGCCACGGTCCAACACGGGAAGTTAACCAACGTCCAGTTCCTGGAATATCCGAGCGACCGCCGCACCTCGCAGCAGATCAATTCCATCGCCATGCCGTATCTTCAACAGGAAGCCCTCCAGTCGCAGTCCCCCAATGTGGATATCATCTCAGGCGCTACCCTGACCAGCGAAGGCTTCGCCATGTCCCTGCAATCGGCGCTCTCCACTGCCCATTGATCTCGTGAAGCAAACACGAATCCTGATGGGCATGCCGGTCACCTTGGAAGTCATAGAGGCAGGGGCGAGCGAGGCGCTCTTCGACGAAGTGTTCGATTACTTCGGATATGTGGATGAAAAATTCAGCACCTATAAGGATCAGAGTGAGATATCGCGTATCAATCGCGGCGAGTTGAAGCTGGAGGATTCCAGCGAGGATATGAAGACCATCTTCGCGGTGGCCGAGCAGACCCGCCTCGAGACGCACGGCTATTTCAACGTTTACCATAACGGCGTTCGTGATCCCTCCGGCATCGTCAAAGGCTGGGCGATTTACAACGCCGCCGGGATTCTGCACAAAAAGGGTTTCGAGAATTTCTATGTGGAGGCAGGCGGGGATATTCAGGCCTGCGGGAAAAACGGTCAGGGCCAGAAATGGCGCGTCGGCATCCGCAACCCGTTCCACATGAGTGAGATCGTCAAAGTATTGTCAATCACCGATTGCGGCGTGGCAACTTCCGGGACGTACGTGCGTGGGCAACACGTCTACAATCCCCGCGATGGTGGGCAGGCCAGCACTGACATTTTGAGCCTGACCGTCATCGGCCCGGATATTTACGAAGCGGATCGCTTTGCCACGGCCGCCTTTGCGATGGGCTGGGCCGGGATTGATTTCATTGAGTCCCTGCCGGGCTTCGAAGGCTACATGATTGACAAGGCCAAACAGGCCACCTACACCACCGGTTTTGCGAGGTATGTATTATATGATTCGATGGATTGATGACCAGCTCAACCGCATCACGATGTACCGGCTGGTACTGTATTATTTGATCTTTCTGCTGGTGGCCGCGTTCTTCCTGAGCGTGGCGGGAATATTTTCATTCGATCCCTTCGCGCTGGTGTTGACGGTCGCGTTTTTACTGGCCGTCTCAGCGGCCACCAACCGCCTTTTCTCCTGGACCTTTGGCGCGCCCGCCAACGTGGAGTCTGTCTACATCACAGCGCTGATCCTGGCCCTGATCATCACGCCGCTGCAATCTTTCAACGACTTGTGGTTCCTGGGTTGGGCCGCCGTGTTGGCGATGGCCTCCAAATACATTGTGGCAATCAAGGGAAAGCATTTGTTTAACCCGGCAGCCTTCGCCGTGGCGCTGACGTATTTCACGATCAACCAATCCGCCAGTTGGTGGGTCGGCTCCGGCCCAATGCTGGCCTTCGTCATCCTGGGCGGCCTGCTGGTGGTCCGCAAGCTGGGCCGCTTCGACTTGGTGCTCAGCTTCCTGATTGCGGGCATTGCCACCATCTGGGTCTCAGGAATGTTCACCGGCAATACATTCCTCGCTGCAACACAAAATGCCATTCTTTATTCGCCGCTGCTGTTCTTCGCTTTTATCATCCTGACCGAGCCGCTCACAACTCCGCCGACCCGCAGGCTGCGAATTTTTTACGGCGCGCTGGTTGGTTTCCTGTTCACGCCGCAGTTCCATTTGGGAGCCTTGTTTATCACGCCGGAAGTTGCCATCCTGATTGGGAACACCTTCTCCTACATCGTCAGCCCTAAAGATAAACTCATTCTCAGACTCAAGGAAAAGAATCGGATCGCACCCGACACCTATGAATTTGTTTTTCCTGCGCCGCGCCGGTTTGCCTTCGCCCCCGGCCAATACATGGAATGGACCCTCGGTCATCCCGATACCGATAGCCGCGGCAATCGCCGCTATTTCACACTGGCATCCTCGCCTACTGAACGCAACCTGCGGCTGGGCATTAAATTCTATGAAAGGTCCAGCACCTTCAAGAAGGCGCTGCTTGGAATGAGAAAAGACACCGAAATTGTTGCATCCCAACTGGCAGGTGATTTTGTTTTGCCGGATAATCCCCAGCAGAAATGTGTCCTGATCGCCGGCGGCATCGGCGTCACGCCGATGCTTTGCATGGCCGACCGGCTGCGCAGCATCGGCTGTGCATTCCGACTGCACTACGCGGTGCGCACGCGAAGCGAGGCGCTGCTGACGCAGATCGACGAGGACGACGAGCGCCTTCACCTGCATGTCGATGCGGAGCA
>JAKANW010000367.1 GCA_021823555.1 Chloroflexota bacterium | reverse complement strand
AGCGATTCCCTTGCCAAAAGCCGCTACTCCCAGGAAGATAACCTGACCACAATAGAACGCGTCAGCGAGGTGGCAGAGGCGCGCGGGATTCCCATGGCGCAGGTCGCTTTGGCGCGGGTGTATTCCAAGCCCATTGTCAATTCTCCAATCATCGGTGCGACCAAGCCTCACCATTTGGAAGATGCACTTGCCGCGCTTTCCGTCCATCTCACCGAGAATGAAATCCAGCGTCTGGAAGAACCTTATCGCCCTCATCCTGTGATTGCGCATTCGTAACATTGAAATGTTAGCGGTCAACAATAAAGGAAATATATCATGCGTAGAGGGCTACCGCGCGATGGATGAACGCCACGCCATCCAGGCACTGCTGCGCCCGTGAAACTCAAAACAAGTGATTGTCACCTTCGGGGTGACGGTCACTTATTTTTACCGATGTTACGCACCCTTATCCCCAGCCCTTCCCCCGAAAGGGGAAGAGAGTCCCCTCTCCCTTCGGGAGAGAGTTAGGGTGAGGGAAAATACGAGCTTTCGAGCAAAAGTGCGTAACATCAGTTATTTTTAATCTTGATGAGGAAGCCGATGGCCGCATGGACCAGCGATGAACTCATCTTCCTATTTCATCCCTTCCTCCACCCGTGCTCCCCGCGCAGCGGCACAAATGCCACCGCAATCACCGACCGCTGTTGAAATGCCTCCCCATCCCGCACCCACACTTCCAACTCCTGATAGCCCTGCCCGCCCACCGGCAACACCATCCGCCCCCCATCGGCGAGTTGATCAAGCAATGGCTGCGGTGCGGAGGGCGCGGCCGCCGCGACCAAAATCGCGTCATACGGCGCGGCCTCGAGCCAACCAAGCGAACCGTCTGCCAAGTGAACGTGGACATTCGCACAGCCGATCTCCCTCAAAACCCGTTCGGATTCCCTCGCCAACTCCGAAATGATCTCCACCGTATGAACCTCCGCCGCCAACTGCGAAAGAATTGCGGCTTGATAACCCGAACCCGTCCCCACCTCCAACACGCGTTCGTTCCCGGTCAATTCCAGCAGGTTCGTCATCAACGCCACAATGTATGGCTGGGAAATAGTCTGACCATGGCCAATCGGCAGCGGCGCATCTGCATAGGCATGTTGACGATATTCCTTCGGCACGAACAAATGCCGCGGCGCCGCCTCGAACGCGGCCAGCAAACGCGGGTCATGCAAGCCGCGGCCCGCAATCTGCTCGACCACCATCCGCTTGCGCTCCAGTTCGAAGTCCATCACAATCCTTTCAGACACAAGTCACGCGAAAGCGGATGCCTGGCACGCGAAAATCTAAAAGTTTCCGTGTTGTCTGCGTTCACCCGCGTTTCACTTGCACCCGACTCAAATGCAGGTGGCCGCGTCCGCTTTTCTCCCCTAATTTTCGCGCAATTTGCCGGTCAATTCTACCCATCGGGACATCCTCCAGTTCCGACAGCTTCACCCACTTAAGGCGTTCATCCTTGGACATTTCGACCAACTCACACCGATACGCGTACACCATGACTCGAAAATGACTGTACGCGTGCTGAACGACTGTCAGCGTTTCGCCCGCGCGGACCTTGAGCCGGTATCCCGCTCGAATGACTTTCGACAACCCTCTAGCAGGATCTCCGTCCACCTTCCCATTTGGGAATTCCCACATCCCCCCCAGCAACCCCTTTGACGGGCGTTTGGCAAGCAATACTTCAGCGTGAGGCAGATTGGCAATCCGTCGAGTAATCACCACCGCAACTTGAGTCACATGCGGCACCTCCGCCTTCGGCTTCAACACCGGACGTTCCTCCTGCACCCCGGCCTTCTGCGCTTCACACTCTTCCAACAAGGGGCACAACAAACAGCGCGGATTCTTCGGCAGGCAGATGGTCGCGCCCAAGTCCATCATCGCCTGATTGAAGTCACCCGCCTTGCCTTTGGGAAGATTCTGCGTGGCAAGCGACCATAACAATTTTTCGCCATCAGTCGAGTCGGCGGGAATTTCCACATTGAATAGACGCGCATAAACGCGCCGTAGATTGCCATCGAGCACAGGTTCATCAAGGCCAAATGCCATCGAGGCGATTGCGCCTGCGGTATAACGCCCAACCCCCGGCAGCTTGCGCAGTTCCGCCACCGAATGCGGAAGTTTGCCGTCATATTCAGCGACGATCACTTGCGCGGCCTTATGCAGGTTGCGGGCGCGCGAATAATAGCCCAATCCTTCCCAATGATTCAACACATCCTGCTCGCCAGCTTCGGCCAGCGCGTTGACCGTTGGGAAGCGTACCATCCACTTTTCGAAATATGGGATGACCGTCTCCACGCGCGTCTGCTGGAGCATGATCTCCGAGACCCACACCGCGTATGGGTTGGGATGTCCGCGCCACGGGAGAGTGCGTCCATGACGGCGATACCAGTTGAGGAGTTTGCTGGAGAATTTAGACATGAAATAAACCCTGTCAGATTTTCGAGAGGAGCTGATCAATCATGATCCGCATCCAAGCAATGGTTCTGATCGGCTACGGCGCGGTTGACACCTGGCAGGGTTCCGACAGCGAACCATTTGTATAGGTTAAACCAGAATTGAGGAAAACGATCATCTTCACTTCCACATACTTGTCGCGCTGACATCCCAGAACCACCGCGTCGGCCGCGTTGGGAAAGGGACGCGCCCCTTTCATTGGCAGGACCGCCTGTTGGATTTGGCTGGAAGTGAGAAAGAAAAATCCGGTGCGTGGATAGGTGCGTGGAGCATAAGCCGGTGATGGGTTGGTGGAAGGCAACCCATCGCTACGGCCAAAATAACGCGGGTAGAGCATGCGGCCGGCTAAGGCCAGCGCGCCAGGTTGGGAGAGGAAGGTTTGTGCTTGTGATTCATCCACGCCATGCGCAGCCAGGCAACTGGTCACCGGTTGCTGACAGAGGGAGGCGAGTTGGTTGGGAATGGCGCGTTCCGAAATCCATGGCAGCGCGCCAATGAAGAGGAAGGCAGCCGCGGCGAGGATCACGTTTGCGGGCCGCGTCGGTTGGATGGGAGGAACCGCTTCGAGGTCAGGAGAGAAGCGGGAGAGGTCCGCGCCGAAGAACACGGCCAGGGTCATCCACAATTCCACCGCGCCGAGTCCGACGTAAAAATAGGGAACCCAATCGGCCGGGAAAATATAACGCCAGCCGGAGAAGCGCGCCATGCTGGTCGAGAATGTGTACATCAAAAAGAACATGAGCGGAAGTAGACCGAGCCAGTGTAGTCGCTTCCATGCCACGGCAAGGCCGAAGGCAATGAGTGCGAGATAAACGAGGAACAGCAGAATGTTGGGCCAGGTGAGATACTTGGCCCACTCAAACCAATAAATGTAAACCGGCGCGCTGAGGCCGTCGTAACGGGCGAAGATCGGCAGGACGAGCATCGAATCGATGGTGTTGGCAAGGAATTGGTTGGCAATGAACCCCGCCACGTAGCCGGGACGATGAAGGATGGTGTCCATCACGTAGGCGCTGGCATCCGACAGGGGCTTGCCGGCGAAGAGAGGATTGTTCGGACTGGGCGCGCCGCCGCTGTAGACACTGGCCACCAGCAGGATCTGATTCGGGTCATCGAATGTGATCTTGCCGGCGACGGCGTAATTGTGCGCCAGCCACGGCGAGGCGGCAAGGATCATGCCCAGCACAAAAATGACGGAGCGAAAGATCCAGTTTTTCCAATCCCGCCAAAAGACGAGCAATGCCAGTGCAAGAATCCCTGGCGCAAGGAACATGGATTGACTGCGCAGTAAGAGCATGAGTCCGAGCGCACCACCGCTGACGAAGGCGTAGAAAAGCGAGCCGCGTTTGTCACGCAGCCAGCGCAGGATGAGCAGTAGGTAGGCGATCAACGCCAGCGCCGTGATGAAATCCGAGAGCAACAGTTTGGTGTTGACCACGCGCGTCTCGGAGGAAACCCACAGGCTGGTTAGTTCGCGGAAGATGGCAAAGAGCGCGACGGTCACACCAGCGACGCGGCTGTGGAGGCGTTTGCCGAGGAAATAAAGCGCCACCGGCAGGAGCGCGAAAACCAGCGTCTGTCCGAAGATGACGCGGCCATAATCCTGCCCGAAGATGGCGTGCAAGGCGGCGAGAAATAAAATGTACAGCGGACGCGGCGGAATGGAACCGAGAAAACCATTCCCAGCAAGGACGCTTTGCGCCATCGTGTCATACACGGTCGCATCGGAGGCGGGGAAGGGGCCGTTCGAGGGCGGTTGGATCGGCGCATAGGAACTGTTCTTCAACACCGAGAGCGGCACAGACATCCACAAGACGAAGGCGAGCAGCCAAATGACAAAAGCAAGGAGGAGGTCGGTGCGCGGGGGAAAATTAAAACGTAAAACGTAAAGCGTAAAAAGAAAACCGAGCAAGATTGAGAGAACGAATTGCCAGCCCAAAATCGGCACGCCCGGCTCAGCCCAGTAACTGGGGTCGGGGGTTAGGCCCAATTTGGTAAATGAAATGAAAAGCCAAACG
>JAKANW010000366.1 GCA_021823555.1 Chloroflexota bacterium | reverse complement strand
GTTCATCTTGAAGAGGATATATATGTTGCTGAATGTCCGGAAGTCGGAACTGTTAGCCAAGGTACAACAATTGATGAATCAATTGATAATCTGAAAGAAGCAACCGAGTTATATCTAGAAGAATTACTTATAAGTACAAAACCAATTTTTACACAATTAGACGTTTAATCAACTATATTGGGAAAAAATAAAAATGAAAATAAGACAAATAATTGATAAAATTGATGATAATCAACTTTTCGTTCCAGCATTTCAAAGGGAATATGTTTGAGTTCTACTCCCATTTTGGAGAGTGACCAAAAAAGGCGAGCCAATTCATTCGGGTAAAAAAATGGAAGAGTTGTTGAGCCTTGAGAAGATCGAAGCGCCCGCAGAGTTCAAGCGCAATGCCCGTCGTTTTTTATATTATCAGGTATTCCGCTCATCGTTGCCGTTCGAAGATTTCCTTGAGCCTTCGGTGCGCACCACGCAAACGCGCTTGAAGGACTTCGACCTCGAAAAAATATCGCCCGCGAACTCGCGGGCGATGCGGACGATCTTCGATGGGCTGTTGAACGGCGGCGATTTTTTGATGTCCGACGATTGAGTCACGGTTCGAGGGGGATGTACTTTCGCCGCGCCTTGATTCCGATGAGACCCGCAAACTTATCCTGAATGGATTTCAAATCCGCTTCCATGTCATCGGTGGGATAAAAGATTTCCCCAATGCTGACGACTTTGCGTTTGCCGTCCACCTTGCCTAGCACGATCGGGATTCCCGCGCCCTTGGCGATGTTGTAAAAGCCCCGCTTCCATTCCGCGACGTAATGGCGGGTGCCCTCGGGGGTGATGACGAGGATGAACTTATCCGACCCTTGCATGGCTTTCGTGGTCTGTTCCACCAATCCCTGGGGGGCTTTGCGGTTGACAGGGATACCCCCGCAGTAACGGAAGAACGCGCCGATTGGCCAGCGGAATAACTCGGCCTTTCCCAGGTAACGGGCATTTACACGCAGGCTGAACGCAAGCCCCAGGAATAAAATGAAATCCCAATTCGAGGTGTGCGGCGCGCCGATCAAAACATATTTGGGAATATCCGGGAGGCCGCCCTCGATGCGCCACCCGGACAGCGCCATGCCGATCTTGGCGAGGACGCGAAATATCCCGCTCAAAATGGGCGTGTTGAAAATCGTGATCGGTGTTTTGGGTGACATGGCTCAGATTGTACTCTTGCCGGGACTATTTGCGTTGGATCTCGTACGAAGCCCATGCGCTGGCATGTTCCCATAAGACCACCTTGAGCAATCGGATGTTCTTTGCCTCGATCTTTGCGCTCAACGAAGTCGCCAGGATGCGCGAGAAATGCTCAATGGATGGGTTGAGCCCGGCGAACTCCGCCTTGTCATTGAGCATCTGGTCTTTGTAGCAGGCGACGATCTCGTCGAGATGTTTCTCCACATCCACAATGTCCACAAGGTAGCCGTGCGGGTCGAGTTCGTTTCCCGAGAGTTGCAGTTCGAGGACGTAGTGATGCGAGTTGGGGGAATTCTCCGCGCCCCAATCTCCACCGATCAAAAAATGGCGGGCAATGAATTCACGACGGACAGCGAGGGTGTACATGAGGGGCGCTCCAGTGTCTGGGATCAGGTGTCAGGGGCGGATGGCGCGCATGACGAAGCGACCGTCCTCGCGCGTGACCGGCATGGCGAAGTTGAATTTGTCCACGGCGGTGCAGAGGTCGAGGTCGGTGGCGGGCAGATGAGGCAGGGTACTGCCGATGAATTGCCGGCCATCGTGCGAATTGCGGACGCGCTCAAGATACCCGTCCACAATGGGCGAGTCGCCGCGCAGCAAGGCTTCGAGATATTCCGCGCAGGCGAGGTCCTCCGCGCCGCCGTCATACGTCTCGCCGGTGACCACGAAGGAGACTTCCTGTGGGTTCAATAGGCGAATGTATTTCACCGTCGCGCCCGCCACCACGAAACTGGCCGCGACCATCGCCGTCGCCTGGACGCTTCGTACAACACCTTGCGTCCCCGCGCCGGTGCGCTGGACGATGACCCGCCCGCTTAGGTCGAGCGCGTCTGTGTGGGTGGGGGAGTTGCCCGAGTCGAATCCCGCTGGCGGGATTCCGCCCACCTCGCCGAAAACCAACGCCTCTGAATTCTGTTGTTTGAACTCCAGCGCCTCATCCACGCCGCTGACGGGGTAGATTCTGTCCGCGCCGCGCGCAAAGGCGAAGGCCGCGTTGGTGAAGGCGCGGATCACGTCCACGACCACGACCAGTCCGGTCGCGGTGTGGCAGGTGTCGAGGTTGGTGTAGTGGAATTTCATCATGGCGAACATTGGATTCCGGAAGTTCTGCGCCTGGAAGGTCCGCACGTAGAACGTGCGGATTCCTTTTTGTTCAATAGGTAAACATGACCTGAATCGCCTCCTGCGGACGTTCATCCAGCAGACGATACGCCTGTGCCGCTTGACTCAACGGGAAGCGATGCGTGATCCATTTCTGCGGCTGGATTCGCTTCAGCGCCTCCCACGCGACCGCGAAGCGGCGGGACTTGTCCCAGCGGGCAGACAACTCCGGCGCGATCGTGCTGACCTGCGAAGAGATCAACTTGAGGCGCGAGCGGTGGAATGAGCCGCCCAGGTCAATCTCGGCGCGTTTCCCGCCGTACCACGAGCCGATGACGATGCGTCCTGAAAAACGGGTCAGAGCAATCGCATCGTTCAAGGCCTTGGGATTTCCGCTAAGTTCATAGGTCAGGTCGAATCCATCTGGCGCGCAGCCAGATAGGCAAGAACGAAAATCCTCTGCGGCGGGATCGAGCGAGAGAAAACGTTGAGCGTTCAACGCCTTGCGGCGTTGTGCGTAGCGATCCGCCGTTGCCAAGCAATCCAACGGAAACTCGGCGAGCAATGAAGCGGTGAGCAGTCCCACCACGCCCTGCCCGAAGACCATCACTCGTTCACCGAGGATCGGCGCGCCGTCCTGTACGAGACTGACGGCGGTTTCCATGTTGGGGAGAAAACAAGCGCATTCGGGAGAAAGGGCGTCGGGAATCGGGAATAGGGAATCGGGAGTTGTGATGAAGTGAGTTGTGTGAGGTTGAAATGAAAAGACAAACTGATTTTCCCAATTCCGACGCACCGATGTGCCGATTCTTTTCACTTGCCCGACACATGCGTATCCGTAGGCAAGCGGATATTCCAATTGGCCTCGCAAGCCCGCGATGGCCGAATCCGCTTCCATGTCGGGCGGGAAGCGGTTTTGGTAGAGCAGCATCTCGGTCCCCGCGCTGATCGCGGAACAGAGCGTCTCCACCAAAACGTCATCCGCGCCGAGGGCAGGCAGAGACTCCTCGCGGAGTTCCACCTGTCGCGGCGCGGTGAAGAATAGCGTCGTCCGTTTCATGTCCCCCATTGTACATCATCAGGATTTTGGCTTGTCGGCCCAGAGGAAACCGATCAGGAGCAATTCGGCGGCTTTGGCGTAATAGCCGATGGCGCTGGATGTGCCCGCCACAAAGTCCTTGTCGCCCATCACAACCCACAGGATGAAGGTCAGCACGGTGTAACCGAGCAGGCCCCACCAGACCAGTTTGTGACGTTGTTGAAAGAATGGAACGGGCAGGAAATACGCGCCGAGCAGGCCGAGATATCCGAGGCCATTTAGCACGATGGGATCTGCGCCCAGTTTCGTGAACAGCGATAAGTGGAGCAGGGCGGTGGCGAGCGTTGCGATCACAATACCAATCTGTTTGCCTGTAAGTTTCATGTCTGTCTCCTTTGGTTGATTCCAAGACGTGTTGTAAAACTTTGTTGTTACTTTCCAACACCGCGGCCAGCCAAAAGTAACCCCAGTCCGCCGATCACAAGGTCGCGGGCGCGGATGAGGAGCGTCACGCCGATGGCCGCGGCCGCGCTCACGTCAAACGCGCCCAGCGCAAACACTTGCGAGGCTTCGAGCGCGCCCAGGCCGCCCGGCCACGGCGCGAGGAATGCCAGCCAGCTTGCCGTCCATGCCGCGATGGTTTGCGACGCGCCGAGTTCGATTCCCAGAAATGAAATAATCAGCGCGTACTCGGTCACCATGCCCGCCGCGGCGAGGAGCGAAACGCCCATCGTGGCGAATAACGCGCGCGGGTGACGCTGGCAGAAGCGCCCGGCGAGTCTTTCCGCCGCGATGAGGAAGCGCGCCCATTTTGGGATTCTCTTTTTGGACAAGGCGGCGCGCAAACCGGCCCCCAAAGGATACCGGCCCCGATAGAGCGACGCGACGTGGATGGGCGGCCAGACCAAAATCGCCGCCAGCGCAACCAGACTCCCTCCGGCGGGCCCAGCCGTCGCGGAGAGGATGCCCGAGCGGGCCGCCGCGGCCAACCCCACCGCCAGCAGAACGAAATTGCCGAGGAACTCCACCAGTTTGTCCATCACCACCGTCGCCGTCGCGTGGACGTACGTCAGCCCGTAGCGATGACGCAATGCCAGCACCTGCAACGGTTCGCCGCCCACTTGCGGTCCGAGCGTAA
>JAKANW010000365.1 GCA_021823555.1 Chloroflexota bacterium | reverse complement strand
GCGCCTGAAGGCACGTCGAATGGATTGCTCCTGCTGATGGGGAAGATCTCAGGCATCGCTTTCATCCTCGGCATGGACGCATTCAAGTCTCCCAACACCGGCTCGATGACGATGCCGCTGCTGGTCTTGATCGGTTTGATGGTGGCCTGTCTCGCGCTTGGGACGCTTTTGATGGAAGCGCCTGTTTTGACTCAGCCAGGCAAATAAGTATAAAATTGGAGCGCAGACTTCGCGAAGCACCCTTACTATCGTCCCGCAGGTTTCTGTGAGCAAGCCTGCCTGTGTCCCAAACCTGCGGGACGTTTTGCGTAAGGTGAGTAAAAATGCCCCGCTATTTCACTTTTGAGGAAGCCAACTCTGCCTTGGCGGTAATCCGCCCGCTGATGGATGAGATCGAGTTGATCCGTCAGGAAATCCTGGCCCAACAGCCGGAGACCTGGAACGCTATCCAGCGCGCGGCGGGAAATGGGGGCAGTCCCGCTCTGAGCCGCCTGGTCAAGACCTTCGACCGCGTTGACGAGCTTTTACATCGCATCCAGGCCATGGGTGTGCTTGTCAAGGATATTAACACAGGTCTGCTGGATTTTCCTGCCCTGCGCCATGGACGTGAAGTTTATCTCTGCTGGCGCCGCGGGGAGGATGAGATCGCCTATTGGCACGAGATCGAGGCAGGCTTTGCAGGCCGCCAGCCGATAGAAGATTTCTAATTAAACGGCTCGGTTCGAAGAAAATCGTCCGTCACGCTGTTGTGGCGGACATTTTCTTTTTGCTTTCAGTGTATACTGCTTTCAATTTGGAGGAGGCTCATGGACAAAAAGGGTATTTTGTATGCCATTGGTGCTTATGTTTTTTGGGGATTGTTCCCAATCTACTGGAAACAACTGGAAACCATACCAGCTCTGCAATTGATCGGCCACCGCATCGGCTGGTCATTTATCCTGCTTTTCATTGTCATCCTGGTTACGCGGCAATGGAAGGATTTTCGGTCGGCCGCGTTCAATTCCAAAATCCTGCGCATTTACTTGGCCGCCGCGCTGTTGATCAGCGTGAACTGGTTTACCTATGTGTGGGCGGTCAACGCCGGGTTCGTAGTCGAGACCAGCCTCGGTTATTACATCAATCCGTTGTTCAGTGTTTTGCTGGGCGTCATCATATTCCGCGAACGCCTTCGTCCTGTCCAGTGGATTCCCATTGTGCTGGCGGCAATCGGCGTCATCTATCTCACCATCACTTATGGCTCGCTTCCGTGGATCGCGCTGACGCTGGCCTTCAGCTTTGGCCTGTATGGGCTGGTCAAAAAGACCGCCCCGCTTGGATCGCTTTATGGCTTGGCGCTCGAAACAGGTATGCTGTTTTTGCCCGCTCTTGCATATCTGGTCTTTTGTGAATGGACCGGTCAGGGCGCCTTTCTTCACAGCGGTTCACTTAAAGATTGGATGATGGTTGGCGCGGGCGCGGTGACGACCATCCCTTTGCTTTTGTTTGCATCCGCCGCGCCGCGCATCCCGATGACGACCATCGGCATCCTTCAGTACATCAATCCAACCATGCAGTTCCTGCTGGGCGTGTTCGTTTATAAAGAGCCGTTCACGCACGACCGCTTGATTGGTTTTGGTATAGTATGGGCTGGCCTCATCCTCTTCTGGATCGAAGGTTTGTATGCCCGGCGCAATATCGCGCCCGAACCTGTGCCTGAATTGGGGGAGGGATGAGCGCTGGATAGTTCGGTTGCGGGTTATAATCCCGGTGTTCGGTTTTGGTTCAGAATGGAGGGCGCCATGACCAATAAAAAAGCAGCTACGATCGCAATCCTGACGGGCGGGGGGGATGTGCCAGGTTTGAATCCAGCCATACGTGCGGTCACGATCCGCGCCCTAAGGGAAGGGTATCAAGTCATTGGGATTCGCCGCGGCTGGGCAGGTCTGGTGGATATTGTCCGCGATAAGCAGGCGGATAACAGCAACAATTACCAAATGCTGACCGAGGAAATCGTCAACCGCGCCGGCCGCACCGGCGGGACCTTCCTGCACACATCGCGCACGAACCCGGCTTCCATCAAAAAGGCGGCAATCCCGGAGCATTTGCAGGACAAGTACAATGCCGAAAAAAATGATCTCACCCCTGAAGTCCTGAAGAACCTGGATTTTCTCGGCGTGGATTATTTGATCCCCATCGGCGGCGACGACACGCTTGGTTATGCGGTGCGCTTATACCGTGAAGGCGTCAAGGTGATTGCCATTCCCAAGACCATGGACAACGATGTGCCCGGCACGGACTACTGCATTGGTTTCAGCACCTGTGTCACGCGCACCATCTCACTGACCAACAGCCTGCGCACCATTGCCGGATCGCACGAAAGGTTCCTGGTGCTCGAAGTCTTTGGGCGCTACGCTGGTTTTACTGCCATGCTGCCCACCATGGCAGGCGCAGCCAACCGCTGCGTCATCCCTGAATTCAAGTTCAAGATCGAGCGCCTGACCGAATTGATGGTCTACGACCGCAATCAAAATCCAAGCCGCTATTCGATTGTGCTTGTCTCGGAAGGCGCCATGTTCGAGGGTGGTGAGATGATCCTGGACGATCGTTCCACCGATGCCTACGGTCATGCCAAATTGGGCGGCATCGGCGACCTGGTCTCTGAGCGGCTCAAGGAACTTTCTGCACAGTTCAACCGGGGCAAGACCGTTGATGTGGTCAATCAAAAACTGGGGTACATGGTGCGCGGCGGCGACCCGGACGCAGTTGATTCCGTTGTCCCCATGGCTTTCGGCAACCTGGCGCTCGACCTGCTGCTCAAGGGTATTCACGGGCGGCTGGTCGTTTTGAAGAATGGCCGTTACGATAACATGCCGCTCGATGTAGTCACAGCCACCAAGAAGGTGGTGAACGTCGGCAGCTTTTACAACACCGACCGCTACCGTCCCAAGTATGAGTCTTTCGAAATGAAACCACTCTTCATCATGACCAGCGAAGGATAACCTATGAAACTTCTATTTATCGGCGGCACCGGGCTGATCAGTTCCGCCTGTTCTGAACTTGCGGCGGCTCGCGGCCACGAACTCTTTTTGTTGAACCGTTCCGCCTCGACGAAGTATCCCGTGCCTGCAGGCGCGACCGTTTTGCAAGCCGATGTCCACGCGGATGAAACGCGTCTCGCCGGACTTTTAGCTGGTCGCCGTTTCGACGCGGTGGTGGACTTCATCGCTTTTGCCGTTAACGATGCCGAGCGTGACCTGCGCCTTTTCCGCGGCCGCACGGATCAATTTATCTTCATCAGTTCGGCCAGCGCCTATCAAAAACCACCCCAGCACTACATCATCACCGAAGAGACACCGTTGGAGAATCCGTTCTGGGAGTACTCGCGCAACAAGATTGCCTGTGAAGATCGTTTAATGCAGGCTCAACGAGAAGATGGTTTTCCCGCCGCCATCATTCGCCCCTCGTTGACCTACGGCCCATCGCAGATCCCGCTGTGCGTCAACTCCTGGCTCCATCCATGGACAGCCATTGACCGAATCAAACGCGGCAAGAAATTGATTGTCCCCGGTGACGGCGCCTCGTTGTGGGTCATGACCTGGCATGAGGATTTCGCCAAGGGGCTGGTCGGCTTGTTGGGGAATCCGCAGGCGGTCGGTCAGGCCTTTCAGATCACATCTGATGAGGTCCTATCGTGGAACCAGATCTATCTCGAAGTATACAAGGCTCTCGGCGTGGAGCCAAACATCATCCACGTCCCCTCCGATTTGATTGCCGCTTATGATAATCACGCCATCGGCAGCCTGATCGGCGATAAAGCCAACAGCGTCGTTTTCGATAACAGCAAGATCAAACGCTTTGTCCCTGATTTCAATTGTGAAGTAACCTGGGCCGAGGGACTCCGCCGCGCCCTTGCATGGCACGAAGCGCATCCAGAGTTCCAAACAGTGGATAATAGATTGAACGCGCTCTGGGATAAGATCATTGCATCTTGCTGGCAGGCTTTCCCTCAAGAAAAGTAAGTGCGGTTTTCCGCTGTAGTTAAATTACAAGCCCTTCGAGACAGCTTGCTCTCGAAGGGCTTGTTGTATTGGACTCGAATCCTGCTACGGTAGTTGGAATGTTTTCACCAGGAAGATTGCCATTTGTGCGCGGGTGACGGGATCTTCGGGGCAATAGATGCCGGTGCCGCATCCGCCGGTAATGCCTTCCCTGGAGAGCTGTTCGATCCATGTGGCGGCCCAATAGCTGCTGGGCACATCAGTGAAGATGCCCGTAGTTGCTGGTGGATTGTAAGATGAACCGTGCTCGGCTTTGAGCAGGAAGACGGCCATCTGGGCGCGCGTGACGGGGCTTTCAGGACAGTAGATGCCGGCGCCACAGCCTCCGGTAATACCATCGCGGGACAATTGCTCGATCCATTTGGCGGCCCAATGGGAAGTGGGCACATCGGTGAAGATACCCGTAGTGGGAGGTGGGTTGTAGGATGACCCATGTTTGCCGCGTTCGAGGAAGACGGACATCTGGGCGCGGGTGACAG
>JAKANW010000364.1 GCA_021823555.1 Chloroflexota bacterium | reverse complement strand
AAAAAAGACTCGGAGTTTTATCAAAACTCCGAGGTTCTCGCGTTGTTAATTCTTCCACGCCTGTGCTTTTGCAATCCTCTCACCCAGCGGGGGATGCGAATAGAACATGAACACCACCCACTTTTCAGGGTCAACATCACCAAGGTTTTGATTCGCCAACCGCGTAAAAGCGGACGCGAACGCTTCACTCTTCCCCGTGGCCTGCAGCGCGTACAAATCGGCCATTTCCTCCCTCCAGCGTGAGACCGCGTTGTCGAGCGGCATGGTGATCAGCCCGTAGAGGCCGAGGATAAGTCCCAGCGCGGGCAGGGCAGCCACATCGGCGGGTGAGGTGAAACGGAAGTAGCCTATCGCCCAGTTCAAAGCCAATGAAGCGAGATACAGGCTGAGGGTCGTACTGAGCGTGCCGAAGGCGATCAGGAAGGGGATATCGCGATGCACCTGGTGTCCCAGTTCGTGGGCCAGTACCGTCTCGATCTCATCGGTGGTGAACTCGTTGAGCAATGTATCGCCCAGCACGATGCGGCGTGTGTTGCCCATGCCGGTCAAAGCCGCGTTGGCAGACTTGGTGCGTTTGGACATGTCGAATTTAAAAACGCCGCGTACTTTTGTATTGGCGCGTTCGGCCAGATTCATCAGGCGCTCAGCCAGTTGGGCATGTTCCTCGCCAAGAGGCACGAACTTGTTGAAGAGCGGCAGGATGAGCACCGGCGCGAGATTGGAAAGCAGGACATTGAAAAGCAGCAACCCGCCCGCCGTCCACAGCCACCACAGCGGACCGGTGACGCGCAAAGCCAGATATAGCAACTCAAGCAAAAGCAGGCCAAGCGGCGCGCCGATGGCCAGACCTTTCAACTGGTCTACGATCCATTCCTTGAGGCTTTGGTTCGACTGGCCGAAGCAATGCGGCAGAGTGAAGCCACTGTAATATCCGAGCGGCAGGTCGAGCAGGAAGTAGATGCCGCCGAAGATGGCAATGTAAAGCGCCACCAACAGCCAGTCCGCGCCGACGGTCAGTGACCAGCTTTCAGTAATTAGCATGGAGAGGCGCTCGCGCAGGGCCACGGACCAGCCAAAGAACAGCCAGGCCAAAACGTAGAGGCCGCTAAAGGCCGTATCCACCAGCCACAGGCGGCGCGTGATGCGGGCATATTGCTTGGCTTGCTGCTGGCGTTCGGGATCGAGAGTCGTCATTTGGCCTGTTCCTGTTCGGCACCGAGCAGAGTGACAATCTGTTCAGCGGTCATCACCTGACCGTAGGATTTCAGTGCGGCCAGGAAGGCTTTGTGAACATGGTCCGCCGGGACGAGCGTCTCGCCGTATTTCAGGTCGCGCGTAGCGCAAGCGTCCTCGACGACCAGAACCTTGAAACCGAAGTCAGCCGCGGCGCGGGCGGTGGCATCCACGCACATGTGAGTCATCATGCCTGCAATGACTACGCGCTCCGTGCCCCAACCTTTTAGCAACTCCAGCAGGTTCGTCTCGCGGAAGGAGTTGGGATAATGCTTCTGCACCAACGGTTCGCCCTCGAAGTGCGCCACAGAATCGTGGATGTCGGTGCCGCGCTCGCCGGGGATGAAGAAAGTGGCATCCGGTTTGAGCGACACGTGCTGGATATGGACGTGATGTCCATTATGTTCGCGGAAGCACTGCAAGAGCATGTAGGCTTTCTTTGCCGCGGCCAGCGGCTCGACCAGTTCCATTTTGCCGCCGGGGAAGTAGTCGTTTTGAATATCAATCAATAATAAGGCTGTTTTCATTAAGTCTCCTCTTTCATAGTTTGTATCGCGGCCGCAGCAACAGGCTACATATCCCCATTTTTATGGAAATACATCCATCTCATATCTGCACCCTATTTGGCGTTGAGTTTTCTTCTCACAAATTCACGTACGAGTTTTGCCGACTGTAAGGCTTCTTCGGCTGTATCTATCTTAATCGTGATACCCGGATAGCGCACGATCACAGCATATCTGTTCAGCTTTTCCAGTTCATGCTTTATGGATTTGAATTCCGCATCCAATGAACTGCACAAAAGAAGAAGAGGCATTAATTCATGGCTTCGCTCAAACTCGATCTCATGTTCTTGTAAATAAGCTTTGAGGTATTTTTCCGCGCATTGTTGACAATGAAAGCAGGCGGTGTCTGGGATAGGGGTTTCGCCCGCGTGGAGGAGCAGGTCTGCACTAAAATAATCATCTTCAGCCTTATCCACCCATTCCTTAGTCATATCGTTCATAAAGCACCTTCCCCTTTTGAGTTATTTCACGCAGGAACCAATCGCCAAGTTTTTTTCGTTTTTCAAGAACTGCCCGCGAACGGACCACGATATCAACACTGAATTCCAGATCAGGCAAGGATTCGCCAACTTCGAGAATCGCATCCATCTCCCCTTTGGGCGTGTCCATCACCACCAGCAAATCCACATCGCTCCACGCGGTCGGCTTGCCGTACGCATGAGAACCGAAGAGAATGATCTGCTCAGGGTTAAATCTCTCTGCAATATGTTTCGCGATGGCGCGGATGGTTTTCATCGGAATGCGTTTGCGCTTATTTAAGGGGGGAACTTGAAATACAGCCGGTGTTGCCATGCCTGAATTATACGTCAACTATTTACTTCCTTCCAAAATCCGCCGGGTTCTCGCCCCACACTTCCGTATCCCATTTCAAGACCGCTTCATCGTCCAGTTCATTTTCCGCCAGCCAGTTCTCGGCGCTGTGGATCAGGGCAAACAAGACCGCATTCCTGGAGGTGTGCTCCAGTTTTGTGCGGCACTGACCGGTATAGACCCAGGCAATCGCGTTCTCCGAATCAGAATAGATAGGCAGGTGCAGGTTGTGCTTGGCCTGCCAGGTCAACGCGTGGACAATGGCCAGGAACTCGCCGACATTGTTCGTCCCATCGGAGAACGGACCCACGCGGAAGAATTCCTTTCCAGTCTGCGGGTCCACGCCGCGGTATTCCAACTTGCCGGGCGAACCGGAGCAAGCCGCGTCCACACAGATGCAGGGCAGGACCGGCTGCTCACTGGCGGACTTCCACTTCCCCAGCGAAGACGGTTTGCCTTTGAAATCCTCGTACTTCGCCAGGAAGGCCGCTTCGGCTTCGGTGAGGCTGCCAAAGGATTTATATTCCGCGCCTACATATCCCTTCACCTGCGCCTCACACTCCACCCAGGTTGTGAAGATGCCTGTCTTGCGACCTTTCCATACAACGTAATATTTCTGCTTGCCCATTAGCTCAATTGTACATGAAATATCACGCAGCACGAGATAGTATCTCGTGCTGCGTTTTGACAATCACCACGTTGATTCCCAACGAGCTTAAACACACAAGCAGCTCAAGGGAATAAGAGGGAATTATAATTTGCCATCCTCTCTCCCAAGGAATGTCCATGAGCAAATCCCGCCTGCTCCCATACGTGGAAGCTATTTTCTCGGTCGTCATCTGGGGCGGCACTTTCATCGCCACCAAAATCGCCCTGCAGGAAGCCTCGCCTGCCACCATCGTTTGGATCCGTTTTGGGATCGGCGTATTGATCCTGGGTGCAACGGTCGCGGCGCGAAAACAATTCACCCTGCCGGAGCGCAGCGACCTGGCCTACCTGGCCCTGCTCGGTTTCATTGGCGTGACCTTTCATCAATGGCTGCAAGCCACCGGCCTGCAAACCGCGCAGGCCACCACCACCGCCTGGATCATCGCCAGTACGCCGGTCTTCATTTCCATCCTCGGCTGGCTGGTCTTGAAGGAAAAAATGGGCTGGGTACGCGTGGGAGGCATCGCGCTGGCCGCCATCGGGGTGCTGTTGGTCGTCAGCAAAGGAAATCTGGGAGCCTTGTTCACAGGCAAGGAAGGCACCATCGGCGACCTGCTAGTGTTCATCAGCGCCCCCAACTGGGCGGTCTTCTCGGTGCTTTCCCGGCGCGAACTACATCGGCATCCGGCTGCTCGCATGATGTTCTACGTTATGCTGTTCGGCTGGCTGTTCACGACGATCTGGATCTTCGGCTTTGGCCCCGGGTTGAGCGAATTGTCCCACCTCGACGCGCAAGGCTGGGCAGCCATCCTCGCCCTGGGCATTTTTGGCTCCGGCCTGGCTTACATCACTTACTACGACGCCCTGCAAGTCCTGCCCGCCTCGCAACTGGGCGCCTTTCTCAACATCGAACCGTTGGTCACCACACTGCTGGCCGCGGTCATGATCAGCGAACCAATCACGCTCATAACCCTGGTCGGCGGTGCAGTGATCCTTTTTGGCGTGTGGATGGTCAACAGGAAATGAACGCGGATTTAAGGCCTCACCACACACGCAATGCGAACGTCGAAGCGAAAAGCAAGGGTTGGCGATTGGAGATCCCGGCGGGAGACAAGCGGGGATACCGACTGGCCCAACTCGATGATTACTACCACTTCCCACGACGGAACTTCCCGCACCATTCCCTGACCCTCGGCCTGCGGGCGCGCACCTCAGCCGGATCCCTGCCCGGAACGTGGGGCTTTGGCGTCTGGAACGATCCCT
>JAKANW010000363.1 GCA_021823555.1 Chloroflexota bacterium | reverse complement strand
ATGGTCAGGAGACCGGTGTATTCATTCCGTAAACGTGCCTGGCCAATGGTGAAGGGTTTCTTCCACGGGGGTGGCGCACCATGGGGCGAACGGATCCAGGCCATGCGGCAAATCCTGGGAGTGGTGTTTACGGCGCAGGATCAAACCTCCAGCCGGAGTGATCCGCTGGTGCGGACGAGACAACTTCTGGGGCGGGAAGATCCGGCGCGGCTCATCCAGGTGGAGTCCAGTATCAAAGATGAAATCCGGAAAATTGTGGCAACTGCTTTGCAGATGGAAAGGGGCGCGACATGAGGCAGCTCAATTTTTCTGAAGCAATTGATGATGCGCTGGGGCAGGCCATGACAGCGGATGCGCGCATCCTGTTGTTTGGTGAAGATGTCCAAGGGCTTCACAGCGGATTGTTCGTGCGGTTTGGCTGCCAGCGCGTGCGCAATACTCCCATCAGCGAGGCGGCTTTTGTGGGGGCGGCAGTAGCGGTGGCCATGGCGGGATTGCGCCCAGTGGCCGAAGTGATGCTGGTGGATTTCATCGCGGTGGCGGCCGATGCACTGCTCAACCACGCTGCCAAAGCGGAGGCCTTTTCGGGCGGACACTGGCGTGTCCCGCTGGTGATCCGCACCGCCTGCGGGGGCGGGTATGGCGATGGTGGCCAGCACGAGCAGAGTCTCTGGGGCTGGCTGGCGCATATCCCCGGCTTGAGTGTGGTGGTGCCTTCCACACCCGCGGACGCGGGCGGGTTGATGATGGCTTCTCTAGCGCTGGGTTCACCGGTGGTATTCATGGAGCATAAATTGCTCTCGCCGCTGTGGTTGGATTTTCTCGGCTCGGGCGGGCGCTCCACAGTGAGTTATGACATCCCGGCGAAGGGAGCGCGAGGTCTCGTTCCGGATGTCTGGGAGCCATTGCCAATTGGCAAGGCAGTGATGAGACGAGCCGGCTCGGACGTGACGATTGCGACTCTCGGCGTGGGAGTGCATCGCGCCCTGGAAGCTGCCGCTTTGCTGGAGGGGCGGGGCATTTCGGCGGGCGTGCTGGACCTGCGATCTGTTTCCCCGCTCGATAAGAATGGCCTGTGTGAGCAGGTTGGTCGTACTAAACGCCTGCTGGTGGTGGATGAAGATTATGAGAGCTTCGGGCTTTCCGGGGAATTGGCTGCGGTGGCGCTGGAGGCGGGTCTCACGTTCAAGTACGCGCGCGTCTGCACGCAGACCACCATCCCCTATGCGCGGCATCTGGAAGACCAGACCTTGCCCAATGTGGGACGGATCGTGAGCGCGTGTGAATGCCTGATGGAATAGAAGATTTCGACTGCAGTTCGGAAGTAAAACTTCCGAGCTTCACATAGCCCCAAGATTTATCAGATGCTTTTTAGCCGGTAGCCCACACCCGGTTCAGTCAAGATGTAGCGCGGGCGCGCCGGGTCAGGTTCGATCTTCCGGCGCAGGTTGCTCATGTTCACGCGTAGCAGGTGGGTCTCGGTCTCGTAGGTTGTCCCCCAGACGATCTTCAATAGTTGGCGGTGTGTAATGACCTTGCCCGCGTGTTGAGCCAGGGCGCAGAGCAGGTCGTATTCGATGGGGGTTAGCGAGATTTCCTGCTCCTTCACCGTGACCTGGCGGCGGGATAAATCTATTTTCAGCGCGTCGATTTGATAGACCGGTTCGTCGGGCGTTTTGGCTGAACGCCGCAGGGCCACGCGCATACGCGCCATCAACTCGCCGATGCCGAAGGGCTTGGTCAAGTAGTCGTCCGCGCCCGCGTCCAGCGCGGCGATCTTGTCGTTCTCGTGCTCGCGCACCGAGAGGACGATAATTGGAATCTGACTCCACTCGCGCAACTGCCGCACCACGTCAATGCCGTCCATGTCGGGCAGCCCCAAGTCGAGGATGACCAGGTCGAGGCGGCCGGCAGCTACGGCCTTGATGGCGTCCTGGCCGCCGACCGCTTCGGTCACGCTGTGGCCGTACGCGCTCAGCGAGGTGCGCAGAAACCGGCGGATGGACGGTTCATCGTCAACGACCAGGATGTTCACACCCGTTTCAGGCATGTTTTTATTTTAACGGCAAAGTCACCCGGATGATGGTCCCGCCGCCAGAACGGTTCCCGGCGGTGATGGAACCGCCATGCGCTTCGATGATGCCTTTGCTAATGGATAGGCCCAGTCCCGTACCGGTGACGTTGTCGGGGCGTTGGATGCGGTAGAACTTGTCGAAGATGCGCGCCAGGTCTTCGGGCGGGATGCCGTCCCCTCGGTCCGCGATCTCGAGGCGCAGGTTCTCCTCCACGACCCTGGCGTTGACCTCGACCGGTGAGTTGAGCGGGGAATATTTCAGGGCGTTGTCAATCACATTGACCAGCACGCGCGAGACCAGCACGAAGTCCAAAGGAATAAGTGGAATCTCCAACGGGACATCCACGTTGACGGAGCGGCCCTTGATGTGATCTCCCAACTGTTCCAGTGCCGAGCCGATCACATCCTGGATATCGCACTCCTCCTTGTGGATGCGCACCACGCCCGCCTCCAACCGGCTCATATCCAACAGGTTGCCGACCAGCCGGTTCAGGCGATCTGCTTCGCCGCGGGCGGTCTCGACCAGGCTGCGGCGGGCGGCTTCATCCAGGCGGGCGTTCTCATCCGCCAGGCTGGACAGCGCGCCCGTGATGGAGACCAGCGGCGTGCGCAGGTCGTGGGAAATAGAGTTTAGTAACGCCGACTGTAATTTGTCGGTGATCTGGAATATCTCAGCCTGGCGGGCTTGATCCATCAGGCGGGTGCGTTCGATGGCCAGCGCGGCCAGGCTGGCGTACGCGTCCAGGGTTTGACGCTGGTCGGGGGTGAGATAGCGCGGTCCGCTGCCGGGCTTGATGCCCAGCACTCCCACAACGCCGTGGGTGGTACGCAAGGGCTGGTAGCGGATCTGCGCGGCGGGCAGAGTATCGGTGCCGCGCCCAGCGGGCTGGTTATGTTCGTAAGCCCAGACTGCCACGGCACGCTCGTTGTCGTCCAACACGAAATTGGAACTGGCGGCGCGCACCTCCAGCGACCGGTTCTGGGCCAGCAGGATGACCACCTCACGGCTAAAGGTCTGGTTGATCTGCTCGATCACTTTGTGCAGGACGGTGTCCAGGTCGGGGGAGACGGTCAGCTCGCGGCTCAAAGCATAAAGCGTAGAGGACTGCCGCTCCTGTTGCCTGAGCACCTGCACCTGGTCCCGTACCAGACCGGCCAGGTTGCTGATGACCAGCCCGACCAGGAACAGGCCGATGAAGGTGATGATGTATTGCGTGTCGGTCACGCTGAAGGTTAAATACGGTTGGACGAAGAAAAAGTCGAAGGCCATCACGCTAAGCAGGGAGGCCAGCATGGAGGGGCCGCGCCCCAGGAAGACCGCGGCCACCACCACCGCGCCCAGGTAGGGCATGACCAGGTTGGCCGGATGAAGGATGCTTTTGATGGGGTAACAAAGGATGGTGACGACGGCAATCAGCCCGATGCTGAGCAGGTAGTTTTGCCAGGGGCTGGAGGCGCGCAGGGTGGTGGTGATCGGGGTTTGCAGCGGCCCGCGCACGTCGCTAATCACGTGCACGTCAATGTTCCCGCTCAGGCGGATCACGTCGTCCACGACCGAGCCGGTCAGCATCTCCTTCCAGCGCGGGCGCAGCGGCTTGCCGATGATGATCTTGGTGATGTTGTTCTTGCGGGCGAAATCCACGACCGCTTCGGAGATGCTTTGTCCCGCCAACTGGCGCACGGTGGCCCCCAGCTCCTCGGCCAGCCTGAGGGTGTGCTCGACGCGCTCGCTGTGGGCGGCGGAATAACGCATCCGTTCGGGGGTTTGGATGTAGACCACGAACCAATCGGTGCCGAGTTCATCCGCTAGGCGGCGGCCGGCGCGAACGAGACGTTCGCTCAACGGGTGGGAACTGATACAGACCATGACGCGTTCGGCGGCCGCCCAGGGTCCTGGAATGGAACGCGACTGCATGTAATCCCGCATCTGGCCTTCGATACGGTCGGCGGCGCGGCGCATAGTCAACTCGCGCAGGGCGGTCAGGTTGCCTTTGCGGAAGAACTTGTCAATGGCGCGTGCAGCCTGCTCCAGGACGTAGACCTTGCCGTCCTTCAAGCGTTGGAGCAGCTCCTCGGGCGGGAGGTCAATCAGCTCGATCTCAGCGGCCTGGTCAATGAACGTATCCGGCACGGTCTCGCGCACCACGATCCCCGTGATCTGCTGGACGACATCGTTCAGGCTTTCCAGGTGCTGGACGTTGAGCGTGCTGTAGACGTTGATGCCGTTTTCGAGCAGTTCCTCCACATCCTGAAAACGCTTGGGGTGGCGCGAGCCGGGTGCGTTGGTGTGGGCCAGTTCATCCACCAGCGCCAGTTCCGGCTTGCGCGCCAGCAGGGCGTCAATATCCATCTCAGGGATTTGCACGCCGCGATATTCGACCTGGCGGCGCGGGATGGACTCCAGGCCAGCAAGCATGGTTTCGGTTTCGGCACGGTGATGCGT
>JAKANW010000362.1 GCA_021823555.1 Chloroflexota bacterium | reverse complement strand
GCGGTCCGGAAAACGTCCTGGTGGTGGCCAACCAGGATTCGCCGGTGTCCAAAAGCATCGTTGATGCTCTTGAAGTAATCCAGATCGAGCATGAGCAGGGAAAAGGAGCCACCACCTCGAGTGGAACGGCCGAATTCCCCCTCGATCCTTTCGTTAAAAGCCGCCCGCGAA
Source organism: Chloroflexota bacterium (assembly GCA_021823555.1). Next base: position 4,350 of record JAKANW010000362.1, on the reverse strand, counting down.
AGCGCCTGTGTCAACTCATCGTAAAGCGGGGTATTCTTCACATTTCAATTCTAATGCACATATTGGGAAATCTTGCATACAAGATTAACGGGCGGGAAGTGACGTTATTTTTCATGAATAGCCGGGAGAACTCAGAAGCATAATTTTTTAATGACAGGCTGGCCATAGTATTGCCGTGAAAACGCAGTACCGCATAACTTGCTATGACGCTCAAACCTCTCTCATCCCCCTGCCTCCTTCTCTCCCCGTTTCGGGGAGAGAAGGAGGAAAAGTCGTCGTGCGGTATAAACGGGGAAGGTTTTGTTCCGCGTCGCTGTCTTGATGGGGATATAATCTCCATCCAACAACAAGGAGAACCCTATGCCCACCCTCAATCCCGGAGATTCCGCCTCACGCTCCATGACCATTACCGATGAAACCATCCATGCCTTTGCCGATCTGTCCGGTGACCGGAACCCAGTCCATCTCGATGATGCCTACGCGGCAGGGACTCGCTTTGGGCGGCGCATCGCCCACGGCATGATCGCCGCCGGGCTGATCTCGGCCACGCTGGCCAACGAGATGCCCGGTCCCGGTTCGGTGTACCTGGGACAGACTCTGCAATTCAAGGCGCCGGTCTATCCGGGAGACACGGTCACTGCCACAGTGGAAGTGAAGTCCATCCGCGCAGATAAGCCCATCGTGACCTTGTCCACGTATTGCGTAAACCAGGATGGCGTGCGGGTGCTGGAAGGCGAAGCCACGGTGCTGGTAAGCAAGTGACGTTATGCACCGTCCCCCGGCAAGCAACACCAATCGTTGGGCAGTCACCCACTAACAAAAGGATTTCTCTACATGAAATACAAACGCGTTATTATCTCCCGTTACGGTGGACCGGAAGTTCTTCAAGTGATTGAAGATGAACTTCCAGAGCCTCAACCTGGGGAAGTTCGTGTGAAAGTCCTGGCGGCGGGCGTTGCCTGGGGAGACATCCAGAAGCGCGCAGGATTGGGATTAGGCATACATCCTCCATTCACGCCTGGCTATGACATTGTTGGCACAGTGGATAAACTTGGCGCAAATGTTTCAACCGTTGATGTTGGACAAATGGTAGCCGCCCTGCCCCTGTTTGGCGGATATGCCGAGTTTCTTTGTTTGCCTGCGTCAGAATTGGTACAAGTCCCGTCGGGGCTGGATCCCGCCGAAGCGGTTTGCCTCGTCATGAACTATGTCGTCGCATACCAACTGCTTCATCGCGCTGCCCGCGTGAAGCCTGGCGAGCGTATCTTAATTCACAGCGCGGCAGGAGGCGTTGGAACTGCCCTGCTCCAATTAGGCAGGTTGGCCGAACTGGAAATGTACGGAACAGCATCGCACGGCAAACACGAATCCCTCGCTGCCCTGGGCGTGACCCCGATTGATTACAGGGCGGAGAATTTCACAGAACGCATCTTCGCCCTGACTGACGACGGCGTTGACGCGGTATTCGACCCAATCGGTGGGACTCACATCCAGCAATCCTATCGCACGTTGCGCAGAGGCGGGCGGTTGGTGGTTTACGGTGCGCACACAATTCTCTCGGATGGCAAGCTCAATGCAGTATCAGGTCTTATCTTGAGTTCTGTTTTGAACCTTATCCCCGACGACAAAACAGTCCTGACTTATAACATCACAAGACCGAAATATAGTGAACCTGAATGGTGCCGCGCCGATCTCTCCATGTTGTTCGGTCTCTTGGTGCAAGAAAAGATCAAACCCATTATTGCAGAGCGGATACCATTGGTTGAGGCTGCCCACGCTCACGAATTGCTTGAAAGGGGTACTGTGACAGGTAAGCTTGTCCTGGTCAACCCATAGGCGGCCCACCGAATTACCATCGGGGGATGTGTAAACAGAGCGGACTGGCTATAATCCCGCCATGCTGTAAAACGAGACTTGAGGCAGACATGGCAAATACATTTAACTGTCCGCAATGCGGCGCGCAGAATACATACACGGGCGACGGAAAAACCGTCCGCTGCGCATTTTGCGGAAGCAGCGTCCTTGTCCCGGAACAAATGGTGATCGAAGCTGCCACCCAGCGTTTCACGTCACAGGCAAAAATCTGGATTATCCTCTTCGTCGTGGTTGTATTTGTCCTGCCCACCTGCCTCGGATTTGGCGGCGTCCTGCTGGGGATCCTGGGCACGATCTTCTCCATGCTGGCAGGTTTTATCGCCACCCTGATCGGCCTATTTCTGGGAAAGTAAAGTTCATTGACAAGATAGAATTTATGTTCTAGAATCCTGCCATCCCATTTGGCAGGAGCAGACTATGAACCCACAGAGAGCAAACACCTTAAAACGTCCGCTTTATCCCATGTCTGATTTCATCCGCGACGCCTTATTGGAACGCAGCCTGATGGATGCCTATCGCGCCCGTCCGCCCTACCAGCAGAATGACTACATCGGCTGGATTACACGCGCCAAACTGGACTCCACCCGTCAGAAGCGTCTCGCCCAGATGCTGGATGAACTGGCCCGCGGCGACAAGTACATGAAGATGGCTTATCGGTCAGAATAAGCCCCGCCCAATCTACCAAGAGACTGGCGCACACCGGTCTCTTTTGATTCGGGCGCCTAAAAGCGGGACAGCAGGTCGGCCAGCGGCAGATCGCTCAGGGATGTGAGCCGCAGGTTTTCCCCCTCGAACGCCAGGAGAGACGTCATTGGATTGGGCACCGCCACAACAAAGATGCCCGCGGTCCGTGCGGCTTTCACACCATTGGGCGAATCTTCGAAGACCACCGCCGCTTCTTTCCTAACCCGGACCTGGTCCAGCGCCAACAGGAACAGGTCCGGGTTTGGCTTGGTCCTGCCAGGCGCCACATCGTCGGCGCAGATGACCTTATCGAAACGGTGGAGCAGGCCGAGGCGGGTCAGATGCGAGTCCACCCACGAGTGCGGCGAGCTGGAGGCGATGGCAAGTTTAAGGTTGAGGCGGTCGGCTTCATCCAGCAGGCCGGTCACACCAGGCAGGATGGACTGCTGAACGGTCAACAGGTCACTCTCCTGGCGGTGACGCTGACGCAGCATCTCCAGGTCAAGTACGTGACCGACGAGTTCCTGCAAATGGATCGCCGCGTCGAAGTGGGAAAGCCCATAGCCGCCAATGATTTGCCCCCATTGCTCGATGGGTATGTCCTGTCCGTACTGGCGATAAATGGATTGCCAGACGTGAAATTCGGGCGTCTCAGTATCGAGGATCAGCCCGTCGAAGTCGAAGATGAGGGCTTGGATCATTTACATCAATTCGTAAAATGCGGAATGACGTCGGAAGCAAGAAGCTCCAGGGTCTCGGGATCATTTTTGTAACTGCTGGCAATGACCATTTGCGAGCCGACCTGTTCGTAGCGGCCAACCAAATCGGCAGCCTGCGTAGTGGTCAAGGCTAAACCGCGGAACGGTTCGGGCGCTTGCAGGCGTTCCTTTTTGGTTTTAAGTCCGGCTTCGTCACGGGCCACGAGCAAAGCAGTCAGGTTCGTGCGTTCAATGGAATTGTAGTCACGGCCTTCATTCTCGCAGTGCTGGCGCAGGACATCGAATTTCTTCCTGACCATATCAGGATCGCCGAAAATATTACAGGCATCCCCCCACCGCGCCACGGCGCGCAGGGTCAATTGCTCACCGCTGCCGCCGATCATGATGGGTGGATGCGGCTTCTGCACTGGCTTTGGCTCGAGGATGGCATCCTTAACGTGGAAATATTTGCCATCGAACGTGGCACGCGGCTCACGCCATATGGTCAGGATGAGCTGGATGGCTTCCTCCATTTGCCTGACACGGACAGCCGGTTTTTCTGGAAATACCCAGCCGTATTGTTGATATTCCTGCACGTGCCAGCCCGCGCCAATCCCAAAGGTCAGGCGGCCTCCGCTGATAATGTCCACGCCCGCCGCGATCTTGGCCAGGTGAGCCGGGTTGCGATACGCCACGGAAGTGACCAGGATCGAAAGCCGCGTCCTGCTGGTGACCGCGGCCAGTGCCGCCAGCGTAGACCAGCCTTCCATGAACGGTTCGTCCGCCACGCCGACGCCGGGGATTTGGATCAGGTGGTCCATAACCGAGAACCAGGTGAAGCCATGCGTCTCCGCCCATTGAGCTTTGTGCTTCACCTCTTCAAAGATTTGATAGGGATCAGGGCCAAACAGCCAAGAAGGATTGTGAATGCCGAATTTCATAGGGTCTCCTTAACAATAGCATGTACAATTCTTTGGTCTAATTTATAACTGTATTATACGAAGATTTTGCGGTATCGAGGATCAGGCCATCAAAGTCAAAGATGATAGATTTGAGCAGAGGCTGGGTAACTACAGCCGCAGTACTCCACAAT
>JAKANW010000361.1 GCA_021823555.1 Chloroflexota bacterium | reverse complement strand
ACAAGATGCCACTTTGCGCTAAAGGAGAAACATTGAAAACTCACAAACATCTCTACTCGCAGATCAGCTCGTTCGAGAATCTGTATCTCGCTTTCAAGGCCGCCCGAAAGGGCAAGCGGGCGCGGCCCGATATTGCCGAGTTTGAATTCGAGATCGAATCAAATCTGCTCGATCTGCAAAGCGAATTGCTGTCGGAAAGTTATCAACCCGGCCCATATCACAACTTCCGCATCAACGATCCAAAGCCGCGCCTGATCTCTGCTGCGCCGTTCCGCGACCGCGTGGTACATCACGCCTTGTGCCGCGTGATCGAGCCGTTGTTCGACATCCGCTTTATCCATGACACTTACGCCTGTCGCAAAGGGAAAGGCACACACGCCGCCATAGACCGCGCCCAGAAGTTCAGCGCGCAATATCCGTTTGTGTTGAAGTGCGATATCGAACATTTCTTTCCGCGCATGGATCATCAAGTGCTTTATCGGCAATTCACGCGCGTGATCGCAGACAGGCAAACCTTGCGCCTATCCAAATTGATTCTGGACAGCGGCGCGGACATCCACAAGGATGTGGAGCCTGCTTATTTTGCGGGCGACGATTCTATTGCATCCATGAGGCCACGCGGGCTTCCGATAGGCAATCTCACCAGCCAATTCTGGGCGAATGTATATTTGAATTCGCTCGATCATTTTATCAAGCGGGAACTTCACTGTCCCGCCTATGTGCGCTATGTGGATGATTTCCTGCTCTTCTCGAATCGCAAGGATGACCTGCACGAGTGGCGCGTGAAGGTCATTGATTTTTTGACAGGACTGCGTCTCACCCTCCATGAAAACGAAGCGCAGGTCTTTCCGACGCGTACCGGCATTCCGTTTTTGGGCTGGAGAATCTTCCCCGATCATTTACGCCTCAAGCGGCGCAACGGCGTGGCGTTTCAAAGACGGTACGCCGCGCTTCGACTCCAATATCAACGCGGAAAAGTTTCCGCTGGGAAAATGGAAGCCAGCCTGCGCGGTTGGATCGCACACGTTGAACACGGTCAAACATGGGGATTGCGGCGCGCAATCCTAACGCAAGCCACCATCGCCGCGTATCAATGTTCGTGAAGGAGAAGCCTCATGGAACAATCCCCGATCTTTTCCCGTACTTATGATTTTGTAGCCTGGTTGATTCCGCTGACGATCAAGTTTCCACGCAGTCAGCGTTTTGTGATGGCGGCGGCTCTTCAGCGCGAGTCCATGCGTTTTCAGGAACTGCTCATTGAAGCCGCGCATCAAAAGGACAAAACCGATTTGCTCTGTTCTGCCGATGCCGAACTGGACAAGGTCCGCACGCATATCCGCTTGTCGCTGGAAATGGGCTTGATCCAATCCGGTCAATACGAACATGCCGCCCGTTTGATGACCGAGATCGGAAAACTGCTCGGCGGCTGGATGAAGACGGTTCAGGCATGAAACAACCGTCCCGAAGGTTTTTTTCGATCCAATCTGTTCGCGGACTCAAACCTTTGGGACGTTCTACCTGCCTGTCTGTTGGGGCTGGATGGATTCGCGGCGGCTCCTGGAACAACAATCATAGGAACGTCCGCTGTGCGAACCGCAACAGGAACGTACCCGATAACTTCAACAACAATATCGGGTTTCGTTTAGTTTCCCATGACTCTGAAAGCAAAGGATGAATTTTTGCCGATAAAGTCTGACCTCGCGAAGGCAGACGAGGCGCCAATATCAGAGCCAGCGCCGTCCGTCCCCGGTTTTCCCTCACCCAGCCTCTCCCATAGGGAGAGGAGAAAAAGGGAAAGCCAAATATCAACCCGCACCTGCAGCCTCTGGTAACGCCAATTTAAGTTACACTTGAACGCGAACGTTGATGCAGGTGCAATTTTGGGAGACTACCATGCCGAGAAAAAAGACGACTGATATCAACAATGTCGGCGCAGAGCGCGATGTGATCATGGGTGACCAGTACAATTATTTGCTGGATGCCTCGCGCCTGGAAGCCTTACTCGATGAGATCATAACTCTCCTGCGCCAGCCGCAAGCCCGGGTGGAAATCGGTGGGGATGCACGTGGTGAGGGGATCATCGTCGTGGGCAATCAGAACCAGGTCACACTCTCCAGGGAGGATGTGGGCCTGTTCGCAAGACTTCAATCCCGCGCCGACCCGCAGCGCCGCGAGGAAATCTACCTGACCCGCTTCATCCTGGATGAGAGCTATGTCCGCTGGGAAAGACTGTATCTACCCCTGGCCGGATCGCTGCAATTCGAACCCGCGTTGCGCCTGGCCGACCGTTCCGATCAAGGCTTGAGCGCAGCCGGGGTGAAACTGACCGATCTGCGGGACGCCATCACCGAGTATAAGAAAACCCGTTTCGTGATCCTGGGGGAACCTGGCTGCGGCAAAACCACCACGCTGAACCGCCTGGCGCTCGACCTGGCCCACGAACGCCTGCGCGACCCGCTCAATGCGCGCCTGCCCATCAAAGCGGATCTCTTCAAGTTCACCGGCGAGCAGCAGCCGGATGACTTCCTGGAAAGACTGTGGAGCAAAACCGGGCTGGCCTGCGGTTACGGCGAAGCCGTTTCTGGCGACCAGGTCTGCTTCCTGCTGGATGGCGTGAACCAAATGCCCATCGCCGACCGAGCCAAACGCATCGGCCTGTGGTCGCATTGGGCAACCCAGGAATTGCCGGGCAGGAATTGGGCGGTCTTCACCTGCCGCTCGGCGGATTACATTGCCAGCCTGCAGCTTCCCGAAGTGCGTGTCAACCTGTTGGATGAAAAACAAATGCGTCGTTATTTTGAGATGCGCTTCGGGGAACAGGAATCTGAAAGGCACTGGCAGGAGTTTGAAAAGAGACTCCGCTCCGGCAGCGACCGTTTCGAAAAGCTGGCGCGCAATCCCTTCATGCTGAATCTGATGGTGGAGCGCGCATTGGAAGGCAAGACCTTCGGCGACAGCCGAGCCATCCTGATGCAGGACCTGGCTCACCGCCTGGTCGACCGCGAGCTGCAATTTGGACACCAACCGGATACCTTGACGGCCGACCCGGATGGAACCCGCAGCACTGTCATGGAAGCGCTCAGCCGCCTGGCCTTTGCCATGCAGGCGAGGGGGGAAGGCACCGGCCTGACGCGTGAACTGGCGGAAAAGACACCGCTATCGGATCGGGGAGCCGCACAGCTGCCTCTGGATGATATTCTCGACCTGGCTGTAGACGCCACCGTGCTGGAAGCAACCGATGTGACCGAAAACAACCAGGCCCGGAATGGATATTCCTTTTACCACCACCTGCTGCAGGAATATTTTGCGGCGCGGCGTCTGTTGAGTTTGTTCCGCAGCAGCCGGAACCTTGCGAAGTATTGGAAGGTCCCCTGGAGGCAATGGCAGTTCTCGCCTATGCCGCCGGCCAAGGGGCAGGCGCTGCCCAACCCGCCTGTCACTGGCTGGGAGGAGACGATCATTTTTGCGGCCGCGCTGGCAGGACGCGATGCCGAAAGGATGATCGCAGCCATCGCCAAAGGCAACCTGCCCCTGGCGGGACGCTGCCTGGCGGAAGCGGGAGGGCGGGACGATCTGGCGAAATTGTCCGATCAGCTGCGGTCGGATTTGTTGCTCCGCCAGAGGAGCGCCCGGGCCCACCTGCGCGCCCGCATCGATGCGGGCTTGGCCCTGGGGGAACTCGATCACCCCGACCTGCGCCCGCAGGCGTTTGCTGTTGAGGGGAAAACGATCATGGCGATCCTGCCTGCTTTGCAGGCAGTGCCAGCGGGCGAGTTTATCTTTGGAAGCGGCCCGGCGGATAAAAGCGCATACGCTGATGAGAGGACTTCTGAGCGGAGGCATACCTTGCCCGCGTTTTTTGTGGGACGCTACCCGGTCACGAATGCGGAATATAAATACTTCGTGGATGCGGACGGCTATCAGGATGACCGCTGGTGGAGTCCAGACGGATTGAAATGGAAACAGGGCGGTGCCGATACGCATGATTCTGTGATAGAAGATTGGCTGGATTATCGAAACTGGCTCAAGAAGCAAAACATAGATCAAATTGCCCGTGACAGAAACTGGACGCCCGGCACTCATCAGTTCTGGAAGGAAACAGTTCAACTGGATGACGAAGCCGCGCGCGAACGTGCTCGGGGAATTTTCGACCGTCCCTTTGATCGTCCGGGGTTTTGGGATGATCCGGCGCTGTCCAGCCCGGCCCGCCCGGTGGTGGGTATCAACTGGTTTGAAGCGAATGCCTACTGCGCCTGGCTCTCAGCAGTAACAGGCAAATCGTTCAGGCTGGCGGCGGAACTGGAATGGGAGAAAGCCGCGCGCGGCGCCGATGGACGCGCCTATCCGTGGGGCGAACCATTCGATCCGCATAAGTGCAACAGCGTGGAGAGCCACATTTATCGCACCACGCCTGTGGGGTTATTTCCGGCGGGGATTTCACCGTACGGAATGTTCGATGCCAGCGGCAATGTGTGGGAGTGGACCGCCAGTTGGTATAAAGCATATCCGGGACAAACGGAGGATCAATCGAAAGAATA
>JAKANW010000360.1 GCA_021823555.1 Chloroflexota bacterium | reverse complement strand
CTCGGCCACGATGGTCACTCCATCCTGGTTGTTCAGAAACGAGCGCAGGCCGGTTCGTACCACGTCATGATCATCCACCAGCATAATGGAAATCGGTTTCATATTTGCTCCTTGCTCTCAACTGGGAGGCGCACTTTGATGGCGGTCCCTTTGCCGGGAGCGCTTTCGATGTGCAATACTCCGCCGGCTGATTCGACGCGTTCTTTCATGCCTTCCAAGCCCCAGCCGCGCGGCGGTCGGAAATTTTCTTCTGGATTGAAACCCCGTCCTCGATCGGAGATTTTTAAGGTGACTTGATTCGTCTCAAAGGTGAGCTGCACGATTCCTTCCTTGACTTCGGCGTGGCGCGCAATATTGGTCAACGCTTCCTGCGCCACGCGGAACAGGACGGTTTCTTGGATTGAGTCCATCCTGAGCGGGGCACCGGTCACTTCGATGGAAAATTCGAATCCCTTGGGTTGGTAGTCGCGTTCCACGAGGGTTTGAATGGCCTGCGCCACACCCAATTCGTCGAGTTGCGCTGGCCGCAGGTCGGTCATGATGCGATATAAACTTTGGGAGACCTGGCGGCTGAGGTCGAGGATCCGCTCCACGGTCCGGCTCGAGGCGGAGCGGCGCGAGAGGCTGTTCCGCAAGGATGCCAGCTCTAACGAGAGAGCGGTCAGGGTCTGTGCCATTTCGTCATGCAGTTCGTGTGCGATGCGGGCGCGTTCATCCTCTTGGGCGCGTACTGTGTGTTTGAGCAATTCGCGGCGAATCTGTTGCTGCTGTTCGAGCGCTTCAAGCCGCGCCTTTTGGGCGGCAATCAATTCCGTTCTTCGGAGATGATCGGTTTCATAGGTAGCGCGCAGCAGGTAGATGGTGATGAACACGGCCAGCACGGCCCGTATCAACTGGATTGGGAAGCCCAAGGTTGCAAGGAAGGTTTCTTCGTTGATCCACTCCGCAGGAAACGTCGCAATGGGGTGAACGAACAGTTGAGTTAGCGCGTATAACCCGAAGCTGATCGAAGCTACATTTAGATTTGTGGCGAGTCTGGAACTCAAGGAAACGGTTTTTAAACTTCGGGCGCGTAATCCCAACGCGGCCAGGGTAGCGGCCGGCACCGCCAGCATGTAACGCGCCAGTGCGTCCACAACGTTGGCCCATGGGACCTGCCCGGCTCGATAGGTGAACAGCGTGCTGGCGATGATAACGATCAAGTAACCGGCCAGCGCTAAATTCACTAATTGGAAGTCGCGTGGCAGGGTAGATGCCACTGGCTTTAATGCTTCCAACGCGAATACCAGCAATAAGCCGAATGATGTCACCAGCAATACTAGTCGCAGCCACGGTATCCAATCGGGTAAAGGCATCCCCAAAATTACTGCCAGCAAAAGATAGGATTCCAACCATTCATGTGTGCCGTGGATCAAACCAAATCCTGCCAGAGGGCGGATCACTTTTCTACTGGCCAATATCGTGCCTCTTCCGGATTCCATTGTCATTGCCAAGCCCATCCCAAAAAAGGCAAGGCCATAGACAAAAAAAATGAAGAAGAGACTCTGTTCTTGGTTCATCAGACTACCCTCATTGGGTATTGTACATTAAGGGGGGATTCAATAATATGTAGGCTATATCACCTACTGAAGGTGATGTTCATCCCAATTTGTGTGAAATTTCACTAATCACCTAAATTTTGTGATATTAAGCACATTTTCAAATTAGAGGTGTTCCCGTAAAATTGGGACAATCACCCCAACCCAATGGTGTTCTATATTTTGGGAGAATGCAATGAAATTACCTACAAAAATAGTGTTCCCGGGCAAACGCCGTATTCTTACGCTAAGCGTAGGTTTGCTCCTTGCCGCAGCAGCGACCATCTGGTTGATGGTCGGCCACGTGCAGGCATCCGTTCCCGCTAATAAACCCGATAACGATGCGTGTTTGAGTTGTCACGGTAAACCGAACATGCTCCTTAAGGTTGGCGACGATACCATGTTCTTGACCATCGATGCGAGCAAATTCCATGATTCCATTCATGGACAGAATCAACTTAACTGCGTCGATTGTCACGTTGACATGACGTCGTTCCCCCATCCTTCTTACCCAAAAACCAGCCGTCGGGAATTCCAATTTGCCCTGTATCAAACCACCAGTCAAGGCTGCGCAAATTGTCATAAGGAACAAACCAACCAGGTGAAGCAGGGCGTCCACCAGCAGACGCTTGACGTGGGTAACTATAACGCGGCGATGTGCGCTGACTGCCACAACCCGCACTATGTGGAGCCGGCCGCAGATCTCAGCCGTCAGGAAATCCCAGATGTTTGTGCGCGCTGTCATAACGATATTGCCACGGAATATAAAGCCAGCGTCCATGGAGCGGCGCTGATTGGTCAGGGCAATCCCGATGTTCCGAACTGTATCAGTTGTCATAGCAACCATGACATCGTCGATCCACGCACCGCGGAATTTCGCAATAACATCCCGTTGTTGTGCGCTAAATGTCATACCAACGCGTCCATCATGGACAAATATGGCATTTCTACCAACGTCTTGAATACTTATGTGGCTGATTTCCACGGCACAACTGTGACGCTTTTTGAGCAAACCTCGCCCGACCTGCCGACCAACAAGCCCGTCTGCACCGATTGTCATGGGGTTCACGATATCTCCAATCCTAACAACCCGCAGACCGGTATTGCGCTCAAACAAAACCTGCTAGTCAAGTGCCAGCGTTGCCATCCGGATGCAACTGCCAATTTCCCCGACGCCTGGATGAATCACTATATTGCCAGCCCCGAAAAGTATCCACTGGTTTACTATGTCAACCTGTTCTATAAGTTCTTTATTCCTGCAGTGATTGGTGGCATGTTGATCTTTGTCATCTCCGATATTGTTCGCCGCCTAATCGATCGCAGGAAGGGAGGCGCCCACTAATGGCTACGACTACCAAACCTAACAAGAAATCGCAGCGCACCTACGTCCGTTTCACGCTGACACAACGCGTCGAGCACATTGTTATGTTGCTCTCTTTCGGTACACTTGGTCTGACGGGCCTGCCGCAGAAATTTTCATCCCACCCGTTGGCTATTGCCTTCATCCGAGCGCTTGGCGGAATTGAGAATGTGCGGTTCATTCATCACACCGCGGCAATCGTGATGATGTTTGGTGTTATGTATCACATTCTCGCCGCCGGCTACAAGATTTTTGTGGAACGCCGCCGTCTGACGATGCTGCCGGTGCTTCAGGATGGCTTGGATGCGCTCTATGCCTTCCTATATAATATTGGTTTGCGCAAAAATCGCCCCCAAATGGGCCGGTACACGTTCGAAGAAAAAGCAGAATATTGGGCCTTCGTGTGGGGCGCGATCGTGATGGGTTTCACCGGCTTCTTGATGTGGAATCCGATCACGGCCTCGAGGTTCCTGCCGGGTGAGTTCATTCCTGCCGCCAAGGCAGCGCACGGCGGGGAAGCGGTGTTGGCTGTATTAGCGATCATTGTCTGGCACATGTACGGTGTGCATCTCAAGCATTTCAACACCGCCATGTGGACCGGCCGTTTGACCGAGGATGAAATGCTCCACGAGCATCCGCTCGAATTGGCCGACATCAAGGCCGGTGTGGCGGAACGTCCCGCGGACCCGAAAACATTGCGCCGCCGGCAGATGATCTACTATCCCGTTGCGGGCGTCTTGGCTGTGATCATGTTGGCTGGTATCTATGGTTTCATTGGAGCCGAGAACACAGCCTTGACCACCGTCCCGCCCCAACCCGAGAAGATCCAGGTCTTTGTCCCCCAGACGCCAACCCCGTTGCCAACGTTTCCTCCCACAGTGACGCCCTTGCCTACGAGTACAGCCGCGCCCGCCGGTTCGACAACGCCGGTTTCCTTAAATTGGATGGATAACATCGCGCCAATCCTTGCTGCCCAAAAGTGCACCACCTGTCACGACACTAGCGCTACGGGCGGACTTAATTTGCTCACGTATCAGGATGCATCCAAAGGCGGAATCGACGGCCCGATCTTCGTTCCCGGCAATGCGGCAGGCAGCTTGCTCATCCAGAAGTTCACGAGCGGCGGCCATCCCTATGCCACGCTCTCGCCGGACGAGTTGGCCTTGATCGAAGCATGGATCAACGCGGGTGCGCCAGAAAAATAAAAGCGAAACAAACGATCGGTAAATAAAAGACGAGCCAGTTCATCATTGGACTGGCTCGTCTTGTTTTGAACTGTACCTGGGTTTACACTCCTCAGGCCAGCACGGTTTCTGTCGCTTCGCTAGTGACAACTTCATGCGCCTCTGCCGCGTAGCGATGGTCCACTACGTGCAGATAACGGACACCCAGCGAGAACAAGGCCAGCCCGTAGGCGATAATCCCTAACCCGGCCATCCACTCAATGAGTGAAGGGTGATACGAGGCGTAACTAACAGTCGGCTCGCCAGGCAGATAGGAGACCTGCACTAAAAATCCAGATAGGTTCGTATCCCAACGATAGGCCACCACTCCGCCGACAATTAGTACCAATGCCAGCATTCTCAGGTATGGATTCAAGCGC
>JAKANW010000359.1 GCA_021823555.1 Chloroflexota bacterium | reverse complement strand
AAACCTGTACTGGTCAGCAGGATGAAGCCGATGCGCAGGCCCAGCGCCGCGTCTACGCTCCAGTAGATTAGCGGGAGGAAGAGGATGAAAAACTCCTCCGAACCGAGGAAGGTGAAGAATTTCATTAGGATTTCCAGCCAACTGCCCAGTGACTGGAAGGCCGTGATGAACGAGATGCCGAACGAGATCAAAGGGTCCATACTGCGCAATCTACCGGTGGTTCTCTGTTCTCAGGATATGCGTCAGGATGGTCGCGCCCGATCCGCCGATATTTTGCGCCATGCCGATCTGTGCGCCGTCCACCTGTGTCTGGTCACATTCGCCGCGCAATTGCTGGGCGACTTCCACGATCTGGTACATACCAGTCGCGCCGACCGGGTGTCCGCGCGCCTTCAGTCCGCCGCGGGTACAGACGGGCAGGCGGCCACCGATCCTGATCTCGTTATCCAGGCCGAGTCTCACTCCCTGGCCGCGTTCAGCGAATCCGCAGGCCTCCAGCGAGAGCACCGCCATGATCGAGAAAGCGTCATGCAGTTCGAACACATCAATGTCCTGCGGACTAACCCCGGCTTGTTCGTAGGCGCGCCGGGCTGAGTTGTATGCTGCTTGCAGGAAGAGCGGGTCGCGGCGGCTGTGGATGGCGATGCTGTCCGTCGAGGCGGCGGAGCCAGCCACCACCACGCGCGGACGTCCAGGGATGCTGGCGACTTTCCCGGCAGGCACGATCACGGCTGCGGCCGCGCCGTCCCCGGTGGGCGAAGCGTCCAGCAGGCAGATGGGCGTGGCGACCATGCTGGCTTTCTCGAATTTTTCAGCGGTGATCCGTTCGTGCAGGCGCGCATACGGGTTGTGCATGGCATTTTCGTGCGAGTTGATCGAGAAGGGTGCAAAGTCGCCGTGTTTCCAGCCATATTCGTACATATAGCGGCGCATGACCAGCGCATTCAGGCCGACGAAGGAAATGCCTTGTTCCACTTCGTAATCCGCGTCGGCGGCGGTGGCCAGGGCCGCGGTCACATCGTGCCCGGCTTTGTCACTCATCTTCTCGATGCCGACCACCAGCGCGGATTCCACTTCGCCTGACGCGACCGCCATCAGTCCGGAGCGAAACGCCGCCGCGCCCGACCCACAGGCTGCCTCCACTTTGACAGCTTCCTGTCCCCAGTGCCCGATCCAGTCCAACAGGAACGTGCCGAGCTGATTCTGTCCGCTGACCATCGGCGAGAGCATGTTCCCAACAAACAACGCCTCCGCGCGTTCCAGTCCCGCGTCCTGCAAGGCTGCAAGAGCAGCTTCCCCGCCGATCTCGCGCAGGGATTTGTCCCATTGCTCGTCCACAATTGTTTGTCCAATACCTAAAATTGCAACTTGTCGCATAATTGCCTCTTCGTTGTATACTGGATGAAATTGTACCCGATACCGCTCTCAGGAGCTATCCGACTCTGTGCTGGGTGTGCTAAAAAGTTTTTGTAGTTCACCTAACAATATTTGAGAGCTTCCCTGCACAGGAACAATTCGGGATTGGTGTGCGTCAGAAGCATGATATCCTACGCCATAAGGAGAAACTCATGTCACGTATCATCATCTTTTCATTGCTCGTCGCCTTGCTTTCGGCTTGCGGTTCTGTCGCGCCTCTACCCATAGCCCAGGCTACACCGCAATCACCGATGGCAACTCCATCCGCTGCACAGGATTCGTGGACGGTGCGCATGACGCTTTCGGGTGGGATCATGGGTTTGATGCGCACGATTGAGGTCAACGACAGTGGGCAAGCGACCGTTAGCGACCAACGCGCCTCAAAAACAGTCGGCTTGCAACTTACCCCCGACCAGATGGCAAGCCTGCAAACCCTGGTTGCCCAGGCCAGCTATACAGCGCCCAACATGCCGGTGGGTTGCGTAGACTGTTTTGTCTACAAGGTGGAAATCAGCAGGGGCAACGGAAAGCCTCTTGTCGCCCAAATGGACGATACGAGCATTGACGCTTCGGGAATGGGTCCCCTGGCGAAGTATTTAGCCGGGTTGATGGATACTGCTTTGAAATGAGTCTCTGTAGATTTCCTGTTCGCACTTTGCGATAAAATAAACGGCGCGGTCATTGCGCCGTTTATTCTTATGGATATGGAAACTCTTGCACGTTATTTGATCTTCGCAGGGATCGTCTTGATCCTGGTTGGTGCCGGCGTCTACTTCGTCGCCAGGTTTGGAATTCCCCTCGGACATCTGCCCGGTGACATCCGCATCGAAGGGAAGAATGGCTCGTTTTATTTCCCGCTGACGAGTTCGATTTTGGTTTCCGTGGTGTTGACGATCTTGCTCAATATCATCGTGCGGCTTTTCAAAAAGTAAAGTGAAAACTTCTGACTTCGATTACCAACTTCCCGAATCCTTCATCGCGCAGACGCCCGTCGAGCCGCGCGATTCGTCGCGCCTGCTGGTCTTGAACCGCAAGACGGGCGAACTGGAACATCGTCTCTTTCGCGAGATCGGCCAATACCTTCGTAAAGGGGACTTGCTGGTATTGAACCAGACGCGAGTCATCCCGGCCCGCATCTTCGCCCGCAAAGAGACCGGCGGCCGCGTTGAATTGCTGCTCCTCCGCCGCCGGGATGATTTGAGCTGGGAAGCGCTGGTGGGCGGCAAGGGATTGCGCGTGGCCGCCAGAGTCAAAGTCGAGAATGGCCCGATGGCCGAGATCGTTGAAATCCTGGAAGGCTCCGAGCGCCTGATCCGCTTTAGCGAGCCCATCGAGCCATATTTCCCAAGGATCGGCCACGTGCCCTTGCCCCCCTACATCCATGAAAAGCTGAACGACCCGGAACGCTATCAAACGGTCTATGCGCGCGAGCCAGGCTCCGCCGCCGCGCCGACCGCGGGATTACACTTCACCCCTCGGTTGTTGGATGAGTTAAAGGCAAATGGTATAAACACTGCTTATGTCACATTGCATGTAGGTCTCGATACCTTTGCGCCTGTGACTGAGGAGAATCCTGAAGAGCACAAGATCCACACCGAATGGTGTGAGTTGCTGCAGGGAACCGCTGACTTGATCAACCAGACGAAACAATCTGGCGGACGTGTCATAGCTGTCGGCACGACCAGTGTCCGCACCCTTGAATCCGCCGTCTCGAATATGCAACACGCAACACGAAATACGCCGCTGGACACTGGTCGCTGGTCACTGATCACTGCTTTCACCGGCCCTACATCCCTTTTCATTCTCCCCGGTTACCAGTTCAAGGTGGTGGACATCATGGTCACTAATTTCCACTTGCCCAAGTCCACCCTGTTGATGCTGGTCAGCGCTTTCGCCGGGCGGGGGCGGATTTTGGAGACTTACGAAGCGGCGAAGCGGCAGGGGTACCGCTTTTATTCGTTTGGGGACGCGATGTTGATTTTCTAGCAGTAGCTCTTTTACGCGGCAGCAGTTCAGGTTGGACATTTTGGGCGCCATCCATCCTGTCCTCAAGGATCATGCGGCCCAGTTCTTCGCCGTAGCTGTTCAGCGCCTGGATTTGATCGGTGTCGTCCAGGGGAATTTGGGTCTTTAAATCCACCTGGAATCGGCGAAAGTCCAGGCCCTTGAAAAACGTATCCACCAGGTGCACCTGTTGGTCGTCGGCTGAATGAGCGAAGGCATCCAGCAAGGGGTTGACGTATTGGACGGGCAATAAATGATCCGCCGCGCCGCGCTTGATTAAGTTTGGATCACGGCCGGTGCCGATGCTGATCAGCGTGGTCTCTTCGGCCTTCCAACCTAAACAAAACTGGATCTCATACGCAGCCAAGTAACACGGATTGTTATAAGAGCCAACGCCTCCATCTACAAACTGTCCGTCCATGGATGGGAAGTAGGTGGGCGCGGCAGAGGAAGCCAGCACTGCCTTGACCAGCGGCCATTCGGCGTATTTGTCTTTCCAGGGCTTGATGAAGCGTGTGCGGTTTTCCAAAATATCGAACGTGGTGATGACCAGGTCTGTGGAGGGCTTGGCTTTCCAAAGATCACCAACCAGGCGGTTGCCCAGATATTTCTGCATGGATTTTTCCAGAAGATCCCTCGAATAGCGGTGGTTGAAGAAAATCCACAGAACCGTGCGCAGACTCTTGCGGAAAATTTTGTCGCCCATTTCAAGGTAGAGCCGGTTCAAGGTCTCGGCGCTCAACCCACAGGCCAGCCCCGCTGCAATAATGGAACCGGTGGAGGTTCCCACTGTGAGACGGGCAAACTCGTACAAAGGTTTGCCGAGTTGCTGCTCCACCAAGGTCAGCGCCTTCGTCACGATCACGCCGCGGATGCCGCCCCCGTCAATTGCAATGGCAACGTTCTCACGAAATTTTTTCATCGCAACCTCCTGGTTTGTACCAGTTTAGCGCAAATTGGCTCAGAATCAAAGTAGAATGTGAGCATGGATTTCAAGGAACTCAATACCGGGATTATCGCCTGCCGTAAATGCCCGCGACTTGTGGCGTGGCGCGAAGAAGCGGCGCAGACCAAACGGAAAGCCTACAAGGATCAGGAATATTGGGGCAAGCCCGTGCCCGGA
>JAKANW010000358.1 GCA_021823555.1 Chloroflexota bacterium | reverse complement strand
TCCAATTCGCATTCTATGCGCGCATCAAGCCCGTGCACCATTTGTCCACCGCAGCGATCTGGCCGATGGGCGCGCAGTACACGTATTACGAAAAAGACCCGATCGATCATTATGGGCGTTTGAACCTGGGCTACGACGAGGCGAAATGGGTCGGTGAAAAATGTCTGTTGAACGCGGCAGAGCGCGGCCTGCCGGTGGCGCGTTACCGGCCGGGCGAGGTGGGCGGCGACAGCGTGACTGGTCAGTGTGTGACTGACCATTTCATCATTGCCTGCTTCAAGGGCTTCCTGCAATTCGGCGCGTTCCCGGAGCTGGACATCGAAGTGGATGTTGCGCCTGTGGACTATGTGGCGCGGGCGATGGTGTACCTGGCATTCCAGCGCAACCCACTGGGCCGTGCCTTTCACCTGACCAACCCGTCGCGCCGCCGTCTGAGCGAAGGGCTGGCATACCTGCGCGGCATTGGCTACCAGTTCGAGGAACTGCCTTTTGAGGAACTGCGCAACCGGTTGGTCAACAGTCCCACATTTTCTTCTAACGCGTTGTTCGCCTACCAAGCCGCGTTGGAAGACATGGACAACGTCAGCATGCAGTTACCCACGTACGACACGCGTGAGACGCAACGCGAATTGACCGGCTCCGGCATCGCCTGCCCGCCCGCCGATGAAAAATTATTTGGCACGTATCTGCGTTATCTCCAGATGGCCGGCTTCATCCCACAGCCAGCTGTTTTGTTGGAACGAATCCGAGAAAATGCCTGAATCAAACAAGAAGGCGCGAAGGAAAGCTTCGCGTCTTCTTGTTTGGGATTTCAGGCGTAGAAAGGAAAAACAAAATGACCGTCGCAACATCCGCCCTTCCGCAAACACAAACCGCGCCACTCCGACTCAATCCCTGGCAACAATGGCGATATTTCAAGGAAACGCGGGCAACGCAAGCCTGGCTGAGGCAGCGGTTCGGAGATTTGGCTAGTGTCCATTTTCAGGGACAGGATTATTTCCTTGTCATGACGCCCGAATCGGCGCGGGCCGTGTTCACCATCGACCCAGATTTTTACGACGCGTTCTGGAAGGAATCCTTTTCCGGAATGAACGGTAAGGAATCCCTGTGGGTGTTGATCGGGGAGAGACACCGGCGCGAACGTCTGCTATTCGCACCAGCCGTCCATGCCAATCACTTCCGTCAATATGGGGAGGTCATTCGCGATATCGTCCGTTCGAACCTGGAAGACTGGCAGCCCGGCCAGACGATCCGGACCATTGATACCACACTGTCCATTGCGCTGGATGTCATCATGCGCCTGGTCTTCGGCGTGGAGGATGAGCAGGTGATGGCGGAGGGGCGAAAGGTCATTGCCGCGCTCACATCCACCGCGCATCCGCTGATCGTATTCTTCCCCAAATTACAGCGCAATTGGTTCCCGCTCTTCCAGCGGTACACGCGCGCCAAGACAAACCTGTATGCCTGGTTCATGCGGGTGATCACGGAACGGCGCACACAGGGAAACAAAACCATGGATGTGCTAGGCGTACTGCTAAACGCCCGCGACGAAGAGGGACGTCCGTTCACGGATGAGCACATTTGCAATGAACTGCTTTCCATCCTCACCGCCGGTCACGTGACGACGGCCGTGGCGATGGCTTGGGCCTTGTATGAACTGGGACGTCACCCCGATGTGCTGGAAAAATTACGCGCGGAATTGGAAAGCCTCGGGACGGAGGCTGGTCCCGATCTGTTTATTACACAGCCCTACCTGTCCGCGATCTGCAGCGAGACCATCCGCCTGCATCCCATTTTGGCGGAGTGTGCACGCGTCCCCATGCAGCCGATTGAGATTCGCGGCCGCACCATTCCGGCGGGAAGCGCGTTGGTGGTCTCAATCGTGGGCATCCACCACGATCCTGTCACCTACCCCGAACCGGACCGGTTCCGCCCAGAGCGTTTTCTCGAGCGGAAGTACAGCATCTACGAATTTCTGCCCTTCGGCGGAAGTCACCGCCGCTGTTTGGGATCAGGTTTGGCAGAATACACCCTGCGAATCGCCCTGGCGGAGATCGCCCTGCACTGGGATTTCGAGACAGCCGGTGTGGATTACGACATCCGCCACGATCTCGCCATGGGACCCAAATACGGCGTCCCACTGCGGATCGAGGGCCGGCGTCAGACGGTCTAAACTTGGAGGAGAAAAAATACATCCCATGAATCTACTTCCCCAAAAGAACGTGTTAGTCACCGGCGGCAGCCGCGGGATCGGAAGCGCCATTGTCCGCACGGCTATGCAGGAGGGAGCGAATGTCGCTTTCACCTATTTGAATAGTGTCGAAGAGGCTGAAGCGTTGGCCGCAGAATTGACCGTCCAATACCCGAAGCAATGCTGCAAGGCGCGTCAATGCGATGTGGCCGATACAGAGGCGATGGAAAAAACGATCAAGGAACTGACGGCGGAATTTGAACACTTCGATGCGCTAGTCAACAATGCCGGCATCACGCGTGACTCCGTGCTGGCGCGCATGAGCCGCCAACAGTGGGACAGTGTGATCAGCACCAACCTTGGCAGTATGTTCAACGCCACCAAACCGCTTGTGCTGGAAATGGTCAAGCGCCGCAGCGGCGTAATCGTCAATGTTTCCTCGGTGGTTGGCATCTATGGCAACAGCGGTCAGACCAACTACGCCGCGGCCAAGGCCGGTATGATGGGATTCACCAAGTCACTATCCGCGGAGGTGGCTCCATACAACGTGCGCGTCAACGCCGTCGCGCCAGGTTATATCCATACCGACATGATGAACGTGCTGGACGAAGACACGCTCAACTATGTCCGCGGCCGCATCAGCCTGCGGCGGCTCGGCGCCGTGGACGACGTCGCGCCGTTGGTGTGTTTCCTGCTATCCGACAGCGCTTCCTACATCACCGGTCAGATCATTCAGGTGGATGGAGGCATTACCTTGTAGATTCGGGATAAATACTTGTCAAGCCATCTGACGGCGCAACGCGGTATAGAGCAGATAGCCGCCCGCTAGCAGCAGCACAATCGGCCAGATGAGATTGTACGAGCTGATGAAGAAAACGGAAATGACCGCCAGCGCCGCCAAGACGATGGTAACAATCTTGGCCCAGGACTTGCCGTTGCGCAACCAGACCAAAGCGAAGGTGGCCGCCAATCCGCCCATCAACAAGACATTGACGTACACGCCATCGGCTTCAGATGCGATCAGCCCGCCAACCGCCAGCGCCGTGACGAACGCCAGCACCGTCAGCGCGCCAGCAGGAATGACCGCCCACCAGCGCGCCGGCGTGCGGATGTAAATCACAAAGAAGGGCAGCGCCGCGGCAAAGAGAAAGACCGCGCCAAAATAACCACCGGCAGTATCGCCGAATATGGCCATGAGCGGAGCCACGCTCAATACTGCCAGAATGTACGCCACAAGCAGCGCCCACCAGCGGGAGCGATTGCCCAGATAGACTGCCAGGAAACTCACTGCGATCAGGAAGAGAAACAACGAACCGATCCACTCGCCGCGCGCATTCTCCGCAAGTACCGTGACAAGCGCCAGGAACAACATCATGCCGCCAGGGATCAAGGCCCACCAGTTACGCGGCCGGTCAGTCAGGTAGGCCGCGCCGAAGGGAATCGCCAGCCCGACAAACAGGGGCGAAGCCATGGCCGGATTGTCATAGCCCCAAATTGCCAACGCACCAGTGATTGCCAGCCCGCCGAAAATTCCAGCGGGAAACAACCAACCCCATTCCTTCCAGCCGCTCAAGGCATAACTGACCAATCCCATCAAGCTGACGACTGCGAAAGCCGCCGTCCAAACCCATGGCGAAATCTGCTGGGTGTAACCTAGTTGCTGCAATATGGCATACGCGCCCGCAATGATTAACAAGATGCCCCAAAAAAAACCGGACTTATTGACTTTCATTTGCCTCTCTCCTTTCGAATTACATTCAAAGTATACAAATTCTGTGAATTGAATACAACAGGCAGTGTATAGGGATATTTTGGCGTTAAATCGCTGCCCTACCATCCTAATCCGAAATAGCGCAATTTGTCGGAAAACTCACCAGAAACCTGTTTTCTATGCTTGCAAGATTGAGTTTTTTGGCATGAATGGTGAGAAAACGGGTTGCCGCCCCTCCTCGCCAAGAGCTTGCTAAACCCTTCCAAAATTAAACGACACCCGGTTATACCGACTTTATTGACTCGCCACCCAAATTTTTGTATACTTTGTAAGCGCTTTCAGAAAACGTTTACATTATGCCCAAATTCCCCGCCCCCACCATTGGAGACGTCGCCCGGCAGGCTGGTGTATCCATTGCCACCGTCAGCCGCGTGCTCAACGGCACCGCTCCGGTCATTGACGAAACGGCGGAACGCGTCCACACCGCCATCGCAGAGCTGCACTATGTTCCCCGCGCTGCAGCGCGCGGACTCGCCAGCCGGCGCACCAACACCCTAGGCCTGTTGCTGCCGGAGATTGGCGGCTGGTTCTTCCCGTCCATGCTGCGCGGCATCGAAGCCGCGGCGCGCGAGGCCGCTTACGACCTGCTCATCCATAC
>JAKANW010000357.1 GCA_021823555.1 Chloroflexota bacterium | reverse complement strand
CATACTCGTCGCTGTAGCCGTACGCGCCGTGAATCTGGATCGCTTCATTGGCCGCGCTGAAGGAGGCTTCTGTTGCGAATTTCTTTGCATAAGAAGTTTCGCGTGTGCAGCGCTTGCCCTCATTCTTTAACCAGCCAACTTGATAATAAAGCAAGCGCGCAATTTCATAATCCTGCGACATCTTGGCAATTTTTTCCTGGATGAGTTGGTGCTCGGCAATTGGCTTGCCAAACGTCTGGCGTGTCTTGGCATATTTCACGCTGGCTTCCAGCGAGGCGCGGATGATTCCGGTCGCGCCGGATGCGACGGTGTAACGTCCGTGGTCGAAGCCGGACATGGTGATCTTGAAGCCTTCACCCTCTTCGCCGATGCGATTCGCCACGGGTACCTTCACATCCTGGAAGGCGATCCAGCCGGTTACGCCCGCCCGGACGCCCAGTTTGCCGTGAATATCGCCGCGCGTCACGCCCGGACTGTTCAGGTCCACGATGAAGGTGGACAGTCCGTCCGAGGCTTTTCGGGCAGAAGGATTCGTTTTAACGGTAACCATTGCAAAGTCTGCTTTGGAGGCGAGCGAGATCCACATCTTTTCGCCGTTCAGGATGTAGAAGTCGCCGTCACGTTTGGCGGAAGTCCGCATGGCGGCCACATCGGACCCCATGCCGGCTTCCGTGAACGCACCGCATCCGATCTTTTCGCCTTTTGCCAATGGAACTAAAAACTTTTGCTTCTGTTCTTCGGTTCCCCACTGAAAGAGATTTATCGAGCACAACCCTGTATGCACCGACATGACCACCCGCAAGTGTGTATCTACGGCTTCCAATTCCTCGCAGGCCAGCCCCAGCGACAGGTAATCCATACTCTGGCCACCGTAGCGGGTGGGGAAGCACAGGCCAAGGATACCAAGTTCGCCCATGCGTTGGAGCATCCACGGGATGGGTTCCTGTTTGCGATCATGTTCCTTGATGATGGGCGCGATCTCCTTTTGGGCGAAGTCACGCACCATCTTTTGAGCCATCTGGTGTTCGGGAGAGAGGGAGAAGTCCATGCGGAGCTCCTGAAAGGTTTTGTGTATTATATCCCAATTTTTCAAAATCTACCGACCATTCGGTAGGGAGCATGGAAAATAAAAATGCCCGACGCATCTTGGACGCGCGTCGGGCTAGGTTGGGTGGGTATCTATCATTTGTACTCGATACCCATGTTGCTCAGTTCGTCTGCGTTGTACTGGGCTACGAAGAGGTCAGCGCCAGCCAGCAAACCGATGAGCACGGTGCAGATCAGGGCTGCGATGATCAACATAGGTGCCTCCTTTCTCTAACAGTATAACGATTCTGGGTGCAATCCGTTACATCCCCTAACAGTACTGTTAGGAATGTACGCAGTTTGAAAAGTGGTTTGAACTTTACCAAGCAGTTTGTGCTGGTGCAAAACAGAAAAGGTCGACAAAAAGTGGCCTATTCAAGTAGTTTGTTCCTTTGATTTATAACTTGATTGTAAGATTGGAATATTTCAGAAAGGTGACAAAGTTATGTGAAAATTGTGTACGGACAGATAAAACAGATCGCATAACATCAAGCAGGGCAGAGTTAGCCGATTTTTGCAATCAGCGAGGCGAATTATCCATTATCCTACTTGTTCTTTCTACGCCAGCTTAAAATTAAGGAGTATGCCTCACCAATAATTGTCCATACTTCATTGGCCACTTCGTCGGCCACTCCTTGTTTTTCGACAACCTTTTTCTAATGATCATCTCATATGCTTTGTCTCCAACGATCATCCCATCATTTTTCCAAAACTCATTTTCTTTCATCTGGGTTAGCAATTCAAGAAGGCTTTGGTGCATAAATCGAAAAGTAGGCGCAATCCGTTTGTTGGGAGTGAAAAGTTATGCCACTTTCCCTAAAGGGGATGCTATGTAACTTTGGGGCATATCCAGGTGCGTCATTTTGTTGAGAGCGGCGCAACGGACTAGCACTTGGGTTGTCTGCGTTTCGAGTAAACGCGCCGAGAGTCCATCGCCGAAGATGGTTTTCAGGCCGAACATGGCTGTCTCTGCCAAAGAACGGACAGGATAGCCGGAATCCTTCTTCCATTCTTTGCATCCGTGCTTGCGGATGGAGCGCAAATTCTCGTCTCGTTTGAGACGCTCTGCTTGGGTGTTGCCGTGCTTCCAGATGCGCGCATTCCTGCGCGGTGGAATCAAGATCTTCACATCGGGCGAGTGTGCATTCAGACGGTCATACACCTTGCGTTTATCGTAGGCTCCATCGGCGGCAGATGTGTCAATCTCCTGCCCGATTTGCTCCAGCAAAACTTCCACCGCCGCATCAACGCTGGCACTGTTCCCGGTCAGGATCACAGCCTGGATTTCGCCATCTTCCGGGTTTACGCCAATGTGCAATTTACGTCACGTACGCCGCTTCGCCTGCACCAGTGCCGCAGGCACAGGCGAGACGCCGTGTTGTCTCACTTTCCATTCGCCTTCGCCATAGACCTTCAGCCCTGTGCTGTCCACGCTGCACCTGCGGTGGAAAGGTGCCTGTCCATCTAACTCGTGAGAGCTTTCTTTTTGTGTTCGCCCGAATGGGTTCAGTTCACTTTTTTTCATTCTGAGAGGCGATGCATTTTTTATCCGTAAGTCGGAACAACGTTCACTGGACTTTCGCAAGTTCAATTAGACAAAAGGTGATTGCCATCCCAGGCAGTAAGCCCTATCAACAAGCCGGTTACGGCTTCCATACCGGATGTATGCCCAATTCGCATGGCATTTTCGGCGACAGCAAGAAGGCGATCAAGCCCCACCCCCATACAGATTGCTTCAGCCAGATTAGCCAACAAACTCGAAACCTGGCCTAGTGACGCATGATAAAGATAAATGCGGCTGATATCGTTCGTCTGTTTTGAATGGCGAATTATTGCATCACCCAGATCCGAAACAAATTGCACGCGTTCACTTTTATCCCGGACAGCGCACCAAAGTCCTGCCATGTAGCCAACGAGGAGATCATCCCCACTGGGCGTCAGGCCGGAGCCGAGACCGATCAATGAATTGACCGCAGAAGTATCAGTCGAGTCATATCGTCGTGTGACGTTGAGGAGATCGCGCATCGCCTCGCCTGCCTTGCGGGACACACTCGTCCGCGCTGTTGGATTATGTCGTTGCGAGGAGGGCGTTCTTCCCGACGAAGCAATCTCCTCGCGACTTTTAGCCGAAACATCACTTGAAAACAGGGGGTTGCTTCGCAACGTGCGCTCGCAACGACATGTATGCAGTAAGGAATCCTCCGCCACAATTTCTGCATTTGAAAATTTCTGCCGCTCGTTCAGCGCGTTCCAGACGAAACCCCAAGCGGCGGACACGGTCGCTTTAGCGGGATCCGCTTGCAGGGTGGGAAGATCGCATTTCCAGCGTCGAGCACCGCGCAGTTCAACGGTCAAGGAATCGAGGCGCAGATTACCATCCCGACAGGTCATTTGTTCGCCCGCGTGAAGTATTTCAAAAGAGAAATCCTTGGGAGTGTCCACGCGAATCCCCTGAGGAAGGTCAGCCTCGCTGGATGTGACCAGGGTCAGCAATTCACTGCCTCTTGATGAACGAAGGTTGATTGCAGATTGGAAAACACTGTGAACCGTGGCATCGAAACTGCCATGTGGTACAGCATAACCAATGGTAATTGCGGGCAAATACATGATCATCGCTTTCAAGAAAATATGGCCTGGGTCGGACCTCCAGGCCATATCCAACATTATCTGTCATGCTGAGGAGCGTTCTTGGCGACGAAGCATCTCTGCTGTGAAGCGGGAGACCCTTCAGTTGCAGAAGTCGCTCCTTCAGGGTGACAAACACGACGCTTCTATTCCATCGGCTCGAACTTTAACCCGTACATGTCCTCGCCATATTGCACGCGGATCGGTTCCCAGGTAGGCTTCACCTTCATTCCCACCTTCAACTGATCCACCGAATCGGCCTTGATCTGCCCCATGGCTTTGACGTGATTCTCGAATTCAGCGACGCCGAGGATGAGGAAGCGCTGATCGAAGCCCCACGGCAGGTTGAAGATGGCCGTATAAGTGAGGAGCGTGGCATCCCCTTCGGGTTTGACCTGGTCGAATTCGCGGCCCTTGCACGCAAGACAGCGATCATGATAGGGATAGTGGATCTTGCCGCACTTCTTACATTTGAAGGCAGTGATGGCGATTTCTTTTTTCATTGTTCTACCCTTTTCAATACAAAGGCCAGCACGTTGTTGCCAAAGCCGCCGAAGTTGACCGTCAGGCCGTTCTGGGCATTCTTCACCTGGCGGTTCTTTGGCAGTTCATGCCGCAGTTGCCAGGCGATGTCCACGATTTGGGCCACGCCTGTCGCGCCGACCGGGTGTCCGCGCGCTTTGAGGCCACCGGAAACATTGATCGGAATCTGTCCGCCAAATCGAGTCTTGCCCGATACCGCTGCTTTTCCACCTTCGCCCTTCGTGAAGAAGCCGACATGCTCGCTCTCGGCAATTTCGAGGATGGTAAAGGCATCGTGCAATTCAGCCACGTGGATGTCGCTCGGTTTGAGTTT
>JAKANW010000356.1 GCA_021823555.1 Chloroflexota bacterium | reverse complement strand
AAATGCTCCATCGCGAAATCGCCCTCGGTCTCGTTGTGGCTGTACCAGCTTTCGGCAAAGTCGCTCGCACCGGAAACGCCATCCTGCTGTACGAAACCGGCAACACAGGCAATACCCTGATCATGCTGGCAGATACAACGGCGGACCTGAATTACCTGTTGGATTCGGCTACCGGCGGCAGCCTGTATGGCTGCGTGATCCAAAACAACCTGGGAGTGTGCGGCGTTGGTTCCAGCGACTATTCCTATTACGAGACTCCCGCGCCAGACTACCTGCCCACCGAGGTTCCTACAGAGCTTCCCCCACTGGAAATAACCCCCACACCGACCCCGGCAGGGTAGAAACGAAATTCTTCGCGAAAATTTAGTAGTACACAAAACGTCCCGCAGGCTCAGGATAACGCCTGCGGGACGGTGTATGCCATCAGCTTGTAAACAAGAGGCAGACTGGAAGGCTGGGGCTTTCTCAAAGTGATTTTACAAATCATTGGTGTGTCATGCTGAGCGTAGCGAAGCATCTCCAGCGCAGTGTGGGAAACCCTTCGGTCGCAAAGCTTGCCCTGAGCCTGTCGAAGGGAACGCTCCCTCAGGGTGACACGAAAGTGGCGGACCATTTGTCCGCCGCTCTCTTTTTGTGGGAAAATAAGGATATGGATTTCTCGCCTGCTCAAACCGCCATCATCCGATCCGACTTGAACCGGAAGGTCTTCCTGCGCGGCGCGGCTGGGACCGGCAAAACCACCGCCGGAGTGGAACGCCTGCGCTTCCTCCTTGACCGGGGCCTGCGCGCCGATTCCATTCTTTTACTCACCCCTCAGCGGACCCTGCACGAGCCTTACCTCGATAGTTTGCTCCAAATCCCTTACGCGGGCGGCGAAGTGACTCCGGTAACAATGGGCGGCCTGGCGCGGCGCATGTGCGATCTCTTCTGGCCGCTGGCCGCGGAGGCCGCGGGCTTTGCTCACCCCGACCAACCGCCGGTCTTCCTCACCCTGGAAACCGCCCAATATTACATGGCGCACGTGGTCCGCCCCTTGCTCGACCAGGGCTATTTTGAATCAGTCACCATTGATCGCAACCGCCTGTACTCCCAAATCGTGGACAACCTGAACAAATCTGCCATCGTCGGCTTTCCACATACCGAGATCGGCTCGCGTCTCGACGCCGCCTGGCTGGGTGACCCAGCCCAGCGCCGCGTCTACGCCAACGCACAGGACTGCGCCAACCGTTTCCGGCAATACTGCCTCGATTACAACCTGCTGGATTTTTCGCTACAACTCGAGGTCTTTGCCAATATCCTGTGGCCTCAAGAGCAAGTCCGCGAATACCTGAGACATTCCTATCGCCACCTGATCTACGACAATGTGGAAGAAGACGGTCCGCGTGCCCATGACCTGCTGCGCGAGTGGCTGCCGGATTTTGATTCCGCATTGTTGATCTATGACGAAGGCGGCGGCTACCGTTACTTCCTGGGTGCGGATGTGAACACGGCGCGTGCCCTAGGCGAATTATGCGACAAGCAAGTACCACTTGAAGAAAGTTTCGTCATGCCAGAGAACGTCGCCGCGTTGGCTAACGCGCTGGTTGGCACAATTGATCCTCAATTTGAAAGCAAGGGGAAAGAAGAAAATTACGGACGGAGCGCAGAAGCCACAGGCATTATCACCACCAGGTTTTACCCCGAACTGTTGGAGGCCATCGTAGCAGAAATCGAAGGGTTGGCTTCATCTGTCCCGCCGTCTGAAATTGTCATCCTGGCCCCCTATCTCTCGGACGCGCTGCGCTTCTCGCTGATGAATCGTTTGGAGGCCAGGGGCATTCCCGTTCGTTCGCACCGCCCCTCACGTTCCCTGCGCGACGAACCCGCTTCCCAGGCCCTGCTGACCCTGGCAAAACTGGCGCATCCGCGCTGGAACCTGCGCCCACCCAAGTTCGACGTGGCCTATGCCTTGATGCAGGCCATCCAGGGGCTGGATTTGATACGCGCCCAGTTGTTGACCGAGATCATCTACCGCCCGCGCGATCTTTCGCTCTCGACCTTCGACCAGATCAAGCCAGATGTACAGGAGCGAATCACCTATTCCATTGGGAACCGATATTCGATCATACGGGACTGGATCGCTGAATATCGAAACTCGGATGCTCTGCCCCTTGATCATTTCTTCCGAAAGCTCTTTGGCGAGGTCCTATCGCAACCGGGATTTGGCTATCATGATCATTTTGATTCCGTGCGCGTGGCCGCCAGCCTGATCGAATCGTTCAAGAAATTCCGGCAGGCGCTGGAGCCGGTAGACTCGCCGGATATGTCGGACCTCGGCCAGGAATACATTCAGATGCTCAACGAGGGCGTGATCGCAGCCTCGTACATCGAGGCCTGGAAACAGAAAAATGAAGATGCCCTGCTGGTCGCGCCGGCTTATACCTTCCTGATGATGAACCGCCCGGTGAACGTGCAATTCTGGCTGGATGTCGGTTCCAGCGGCTGGCACGAGCGATTGGCCCAGCCATTGACCCATCCTTACGTCCTGAGCCGTGAGTGGGCGCCAGGTCGGATCTGGTCCGATGTGGACGAGGTGGAAGCCAACCGCGCCGCGCTGGCCCGACTGGCATCGGGTCTGCTGCACCGCTGCAAAGGACGCGTCTATCTTGGATTATCCGAACTCGGCGAAAGCGGCTTCGAGCAGCGCGGGGACCTCTTGAGGGCCTTCCAGAAAGTGCTGCAAGAGCGCAGCGCGGATTGACAATCTGCCAGCCTGCAAATTCATTCGGGTGTATTTCATCTGAGTTGGAACCGTCCCGAAGGTTGGTTGTAAAAGGCCAAAATCGGCTCAAGTTCAACCTTCGGGACGTTGCCCTCCACGCTGTTTGGTTTTGTGCTCATGCCGTAGCGCCGCGCTCTCAGACGCGAAAAGGCGCGGACAACAGCAACCAGCTTCAAGTCCAGGAAGAAGCGAGAAGAGTCCCCTTAGGAGTAGACTGAAACAGGCATGAATCCAAATTTGAAAAAGGCAGAGATGATCCTGGTCGCCATTTTTATGATGCTGGCGGGCGCGGTCATCCGGTACGCTGGACTGAGCTTTGTCTCGTTCGACATGCAAGGTTTCCTGATCCCCTGGTACGACAAGATCGTGTCGGGCGGATTTGCATCCCTGCGCGAGCCGTTCTCGAATTACACGCCGCCGTATCTCTACCTGCTGTGGCTGTCCACGCTCACCCGGGCCATTCTTCCCAAAGTGGCTGCCATCAAACTCATCTCGATTGCCTTCGATTTTTGCAGCGCCTTCCTGGTCTACAAAATTTTGAGCCTCAAGTACGCGCAGGGAACCACACCGCTGCTCGGCGCGGGTGCGTTCCTGCTGCTCCCCACTGTCCTGCTGAACAGCGCCTTCTGGGGACAGGCCGACGCAACCTACACTTTTTTCCTTCTGGCTTGCGTGTATTTCCTGATGAAAGACCAGCCGCTGCCCGCGCTGATCTTTTGGGGACTTTCGCTGTCATTCAAGGCACAGGCCATTTTCCTGGCGCCTTTGCTGTTACTGCTCACCCTGCAGAAGCGCATTCCCTGGTTTTACTTCGCGATCGTGCCGATAGTGTACGCGCTGATG
Organism: Chloroflexota bacterium; assembly: GCA_021823555.1. The sequence goes on along the minus strand of JAKANW010000356.1, from coordinate 964 downwards.
ATGATCCCTGCCGCGCTGACGGGACACTCTTTCCTGGACTTGATGCTGGTCTACCTTAACCAGGCGGATACGTACCGTGGGCTGTCCATGCACGGGCCGAACCTGTACGTCTTCATCCCCAACAGCCTGTACACGCCCGGGCTGGTGATCGGGATCTTGATCACGGTCGCAGCCATCTCGGCGTGGATCGCAGTGTACGCGCGTAGGGTGAAGGAGTTCACGCCAGAGATCATCCTGCTGTGTGCGCTGGCTTCCGTAGCCATCGTTCCTTTCTTTATGCCCAAGATGCACGACCGCTATTTCTACCTGGCGGACGTGCTATCCTTTGTTGCCGCGTTTTATTTTCCGCGCCTGTGGTTCCTGGCGGTTGGTTATCAGATCGTTTCCGGGTTGGCCTACTCCATCTTTCTCATCCCCAGCATCGCGCCCATGAAGAAGCACATCCCGGACCTGATCTTGAACACAGCGGCCCTGGTCAACACCGCGGTCATGGCGCTCCTGTTGTGGATGCAGGCGCGACTGATCCCACGAAAATCATGAACTCGCATTTTTAGACACGGATTACACAGATTGACACGGATTTTTTCTCATCTATCAATGAAAAATCCGTGAAATCTGTGGCAGGGAATTTTTTATCCTAATTCATGGACGATACTTCAAAATGACAAATCAAAAACAATTCCTGAAGTTGCTCGGCTTGAGCCTGTTATTCACCCTCGGCCTGTTCGCGCGGCTGCTGTTCTTGCCTGCCCGCACCCTGGATATGCTGTCCTACATCCAATGGTATGATCAGATCGCCCGGGAGGGACTCCTGCGCGCCCTGAGCGACCAGTTCATTGGCTACAACCCGCCCTTTATTTACCTGCTCTGGCTGGCTACCCTGACCCGCTCGTTCCTTCCAAAAATCTGGGCCATCAAACTCATCCCGCTCACGTTCGACGTTCTCAACACAACCATCGTCTAC
>JAKANW010000355.1 GCA_021823555.1 Chloroflexota bacterium | reverse complement strand
CGACCTGCCGCAAGTGCTCCGCCACAACGCGCGGTTCGACATGGCCAAGCTGCAATGGATGAACGGCGAGTACATGCGCGTGTTGCCCGGCGACCGCTTTTACGAACTGTGCGTGCACACCCTGGCCAAGGCGGGACTGGACACCAACCGCCATCCGCTGGCCTACGTCAAAGCTGCGCTGGACACGTGCAAGGGCAAGCTCAAGACCTTCGCGGAACTGCCTGGCTACGCCGGTTTCTATTTCACCGACAAACCGGATTTCGACCCGGCTGTGGTGGAGCAATATTTTACCGCCGAGAACCGCCCGCGCCTGCAACGGTTGCGCGACGCCTTTGCCAAGGTGGAGCCGTTCAACTACGCCTTCCTCGAGGCCTGCCTGAAAAACACGGCGGGCGAACTGGGCGTGAAGCCGGCGGTGCTCGTGCATCCCACGCGCCTGGCCTGCACCGGCAAGACAGCCGGGCCGAGCCTCTATCACCTCCTCGAAGTCCTCGGCCGCGACAAGGTGCTCGCCCACCTCGACGCGGTGTTGAAGTGAGCCGGCGCGGGCTATTTGAGCAACCCTGCGAGCGACAAAGCGTTGGAAGGCAAGCCGTGCTTGCCAGAGGCCGTGTGCCCCGCAAAATGGGGCCCTGATGCCGGCGGACTTTTCCAATACACCCTACGCGTGTTCACAGTTCCAGGGATCACTCCGCCAGCTTCACCTCACCGACCCGCGCCCGTGGCGGGTGGATTTCAGCGGCGGAAAGGACAGTACCCTGCTGGTGTCGCTCGTTTTCGATGCCGTCATTTCCGTGCCGGCAGAGGCAAGAGCGAAGGAAGCTGCCGTCGTTTGCACTGACACGCGCGACGACAACCATCGCCACAAAAGGCCACAAAGTGCACGCACCGCCGACCACTTACCCCTCTCCACTTCGACCGGGGACTTGAGGCGCTTGGGAAGGGACGAAAGGAATTTGCCTCATCCGATGAGGCGACGGCCCGCAGTGCCGAGCGGGCGGGCGCAAGCGAGTCACTGGGTTGGGGTGAGGTATCGAAATCCAAAGCAGGCTGGCTTTTTCAACTACCTCGGCCCGGAAGCCCGCGAAATCCTGGACGACCTGCTGGGGAAATACGCCAGCGACGGCGAACTCCATTTGGTGGTTGTGCGCAAGCACCTACTCGACGTGCTGAAATTCCCGCCCACTTCCCACCGCGGCAACGTGAACGAAATCATCGGCAAATTCGGCGGCGCAGACCAGCTCTGCACCGCCGTCAACCGACTCCAATCGTTGCTGTGTGCGGCGTAATTGAAACATGGCATACAACTCACAACGTGCTCTTGAACTGCTGAAGCTCGGCACGCGAAGCCGGGGAGCAAACTTCCGTGACGGGCAGGAAGAGGCAATCCGACATATTGTAGATGGACATGGACGCTTGCTTGTAGTCCAAAAGACCGGCTGGGGAAAAAGCTTTGTCTATTTTATCGCGGCCAAGCTGCTGCGTGAACAGGGAACGGGACCGGCCATTCTCATTTCACCCTTGCTCGCATTGATGCGGAACCAAATTGCTGCGGCAACTCGAATGGGAGTTCGCGCCAGAACGATCAATTCCGAAAATCAGGAAGAATGGCAGGAAGTGGAGGCGTCGTTGGCTCGCAACGAAGTGGATATTTTGCTGATTTCTCCGGAACGATTGGCCAATGAACATTTTCGCGCCGAGGTTCTGGGGCCGGTGGCGGGACGAATCTCGTTGCTGGTGGTGGATGAAGCGCATTGCATTTCGGATTGGGGCCATGATTTCCGTCCGCACTATCGGTTCATTGAGCGAATGATGCGGACATTGCCACGTAACTTGCGCGTGCTCGCCACGACAGCTACGGCCAACAACCGGGTGCTGGTGGATTTGCAGACCATCCTCGGTCCACGCCTGACTGTATCGCGTGGCGAACTTGGCCGGCCCTCTTTGCGGCTGCAAACAATTCGTATGCCGAGCCAAGCGGCTCGCATGGCTTGGCTGGCAACGCATCTGCCGAATATCCGGGGGAGTGGTATCATCTACACACTCACCGTGCGTGATGCAGTTCAAGTTGCGGGTTGGTTGCAATCGCGAGGCATTCAGGCGGAATCCTACAGTGGCGAAACCGGCGAGCGGCGAGTAGAGCTTGAGAACGCTTTGTTGGAAAACCGCGTGAAGGCCTTGGTAGCAACTACCGCGCTGGGAATGGGATTTGATAAACCCGACCTCGCCTTTGTGATTCATTATCAAACGCCCGGTTCGGTGGTCGCCTATTATCAGCAGGTGGGTCGTGCGGGGCGGCAAATTCCAGAAGCGCACGGCGTGTTATTAAGTGGACAAGAAGAATCGGACATCAACGACTATTTCATCGAGAGCGCCTTTCCATCACGGCAGGAGGTTGAATCCGCGCTGAACGCGCTTCGCGGTGTTGATGCCGGATTTTCGATCAATGAGCTTTTAAGCCGGGTGAACATTCGCAGAGGACGCATTGACAAGGCGCTGCAACTCATGTCGCTGGAATCGCCAGCTCCGGTGGTGAAGCAAGGCAGCAAATGGATTTTGACGACCGCCAATCTTTCGGAAGCGTTCTGGCAACGGGCAGAGCGGCTGACTGAATTGCGCCGGGTAGAGCAGCAACAAATGCAGGAATACGTGGCGTTGACTTCAGGCCACATGGAATTTCTCATCCGGGCACTTGACGGCGATGCGGGAACTTATCGCGCACCGAACATCGCTCCTTTGCCCACCGCGTTTGATGACGGACTGGCCCGGGAGGCCGTGGCCTTTCTGCGTCGCACGAGTCTGCCGCTGGAGCCGCGCCGCCTATGGCCGACCGGCGGATTGCCACACATGAAGGTCGCTGGGCGAATCGCATCCGAACATCAGGCTCAACCCGGTCGGGTGCTTTGCATGTGGGGTGACGCAGGCTGGGGTTCGTTGGTGCGTGAAGGAAAATCTCTGGACGGACGATTCGCCGACCAATTGGTCGAAGCCTGTGCCGCGATGGTGCGAACTTGGGCGCCGCAACCGCCGCCAGCTTGGGTTGCCTGCATCCCCTCTCGGCGACATCCGGAACTGGTGCCGGACTTTGCCCGCCGTCTCGCAACGGCGCTGAATCTGCCATTTCATCCCGTGCTGGAAAAAACCGATGACCGCCCGGCACAAAAGCAAATGGAAAACAGCAGTCAGCAGGCTCGGAATGTGGATGGCTCGTTAAGGAGCCACGGCACTGTTCCGGCTGGCGCGGTCTTGTTGGTGGATGATATGGTAGATTCGAAATGGACGATGACGGTTGCGGCTTATCTGCTGCTCACGAATGGCAGCGGGCCGGTGCATCCTCTGGCTCTGGCCTCGACTGCACACGCTGACGCATGATGACACCATTGACCCAGAATACGCAGGCAATCCTGTTGCTAATCGCGCCGCTGGTTGCGGGACGTGGAGACCTCTCCGCCAAACTGTTGAGTTTGGGCGAATACAACCGCCTTGCTCGTCTCTTGCGTGAAAAGCAGAAACAACCTGCTGACTTGATTGGAAACGATGCTGACGAGGTGATCAATCTTGGCGCGCAGCAGTTTGGAAAAGAACGACTCGACATGCTTTTGGGGCGGGGATTCTTGTTGAGTCAAGCCATCGAACGATGGAACGCACGAAACATCTGGGTTATCAGCCGAGCGGACTCGATTTATCCCAAGCGATTGAAAACACGGCTGAAAGAGGACGCACCTCCGCTCCTGTACGGTTGCGGAGATTTGGCATTGCTGGAAAAAGGCGGTTTGGCCGTGGTCGGTTCCCGGCATGTGGACGAAGAACTCATCAGCTACACGGAGGGAATCGGAAAGCTTGCCGCCGAAGCTCACCGGACGCTGGTTTCCGGCGGCGCCAAAGGCATTGACCGCGCCGCCATCAAGGGCGCGCTTCAATCCGGCGGCGAAGCGGTGGCCGTGATGAGCGACAGCCTTGAACGCGCAGCCGTTGCCTTTGAAAACCGCGAGCCGTTGATGGATCACCGGCTGGTTTTGGTGTCGCCTTACGACCCGGCGGCGGGATTCAACGTCGGCAATGCGATGCAACGCAACAAGGTGATTTACGCCATTGCCGATGCGGGTTTGGTTGTGACCTCCGATTTCGAAACGGGAGGCACTTGGGCGGGAGCCATTGAGCAACTTGAGCGGTTTCATTTTGTTCCGGTGTTTGTCCGAAATGGAAATCATGTTGGCCGTGGAAATTCGGCGCTGATCCATCACGGCGGCGTGCCTTGGCCAAACCCACAAAACGGCGATGAATTGGCCAGAGTGCTTGTGAGCGCGCTTGAGTCGGTGGCAGCGGAACCGAAACAAGAGACTCTTTCTTTTGCGCTTCGCGAGCAGCAAACACCATATCAGATCAAGAGCGACGAGGTTCTCCCAACAATCCCGCAACCGGAACAAAACCTGTATGAAGCAAAGTGGTTGCCGGCACAGACTCTGTTCGACAAACTGTGGGACGCGCACGTCGTCACCGAGCTCGGCGACGGCGTGGCGCTGCTGCACGTGGACCGGCACCTGTTGCATGACCTTTCCGGTCGCGCTGCGCTGA
>JAKANW010000354.1 GCA_021823555.1 Chloroflexota bacterium | reverse complement strand
AAAAGAACTTGAACGGTGAGCCGGGAATCCTCCCAGCGTGAACCGACTCTGTGAAATCGAGCCAGCCCAAATAGGTCGCGGTCGGAATCGTGGTGCAGACCCCAGACAGGTTCTCAGTGACATAATCCACCAAAAAGTCACGGTTGCCCGTCAGATAGCGGTGCAGTTGGTTTAACCAGCCATCCGCCTGGCCAGAGAAAGCCGTGCGCGCCGCAAACTGTCCCAAGCTGCTCACGTGCAGGCGCAAATGATCCACGACCTTTGTAAATCTCTGGCGCAAGTCTGGATTGGGAAGAATCGCAAAACCGCAAAAGAGACCGGGCACGTTGAACGTTTTTGAGGGAGCCACGAGTGTGATGGTGTGTTGTGCGATCTCCTTCGATAACTTTGCCACCGGTGTGAATTTCTGCTCGCCCAGCAAAATCTCAGAATGGATTTCGTCGGATACGATCACAACATCGTTCTCAATGCAGATCCCGGCCATGCGCAGCAAGTCTTTGCGCGGGAATACGATCCCCAGGGGGTTGTGCGGGTTGCACAGCAGGAACATCCCGGCCTTTTTGACCTGCCTTTCAAAGATTTTCCAGTCAATTTCGTAATGCAGGATATTTCCATCCACACGTTGCGTCAGGGGTGCCTCAAGCTGCGGGACGCCCAGGTTATTCTTTATTTCATGAAACTCGTTATAGACGGGCGTCTGGATCAGCACCCCGCGCTTCGGCGAACAAAAAGCCCGCGCCGCAGCGTTGAACGCACTAACGATACCGGTTATGGCAATCACCATTTCGGGCTTTACCTTCCACCCGTAGAGCGCGTCCATGCGCCCGGCCACCGTTTCCAGCAAGGCATCCGATGGCAGTTCATATCCCAGCACGCCATGATCCACGGCCTTGTGCAGTGCATCCAGGATCGGTTTGGGCGCGGGGAAATCCATATCGGCCACCCACATGGGCAGCACATCTTTGGGATACCAATTCCACTTGTTCCTGCGGGCAGGATTGCGGCGATTGGGCACGTTGTCAAAGCTATAGTTCATCGTGAGAGTCTCCGGCGCCAGTATACAACGAGCAGGGACGAAACGCAAACAGCAACGCGGCGCTACCCCCTCCACCTGCTGGGACTTGCGAGCCTCACGTTGGGCGCGCCTGGATTTCATACGTTTGCGAACGATCTGCTGGGATTGAATCGGGCTCCCGAACTGGACCTGGTCATAGTGTCCCAGGATAAATTGATATACTTCGGCATCGGTTGGCTCACTGCCAAAAACAACGCGAGCCGCGCGATAACCAGTTTCATCCTTACGTTCTGCCATCCCGACCCAGAACGAGTCCAGGAAGTGGCTGACTTTGTGGAAAGTTATGCCCGCGCGGTCAACCAGCACATCAACGGCGAGGACAAGCCTGTGAAGAAATGGCTGAACCAGCGACACCACAAAAAAATAATCGTTCATGAAAAATCGAGAGAATATGCAAACCCAGTTGAAAAACCAGATCGTCGTCATCACCGGTTCGACGCGCGGCTATGGATACGCCATCGCCGAAGCCATGCTCAAGGCGGGCGCGACCGTCGTTATAACAGGACGAAACGAGGAGGCTCTTCGAGGCGCGGTCGAATCATTGAAGGCGTTCGGCTCGGTTAACGGCGAACAGCTCGACGTCCGGGATGAGGCGCAAGTATATGAAGTCGTGCAGCGGGTTATCCAGAAATTCGGCCGCATTGACATCTGGGTCAACAATGCTGGCTATTCCTCCTCGGCAGGCATGGTGTTGGACGTCAATCCAGGGGAAGCATTGGACATGTTCCGCTCGAATGACCTGGGCGTGATGTACTGCACGCAGGCAGTGCTTGTCCACATGCTGCCGCGCAAAGCAGGGACTCTGGTCAACGTGTATGGCAATGGCAGTTTCCTGCGCCCCGCCACTCCGACCGCCATGTATGGCGCCACCAAAGCCTGGCTGACCTCCTTCACCCGCTCGCTGGCCAAGGAAATCCAGGGATCGGGTATCCGTGTGCTCGACTTCAGCCCCGGCATGATGATGACGGATATGCTTACCAGTCCGCGCGTCGTCGGTGAGTACGGCAGGGATATGCTCAAGGACTATGCCTTCGTCCTGCGCTTCCTGGCCGGGACGCCGGAAAACGCCGCTCAAAAATTGGCGGCCGCGGTCTCAAGCCAGCGAAAGGAGTTCGCAGAGATCCGTCTTTTCAAACCCTGGACGCCCATGCTCGGTATGTTGCGCGTTGCCTGGGAAAACATCACGAAAACAGGCAAAATACCTAAATACAAATTGAAGTACGAACCTGCTTACAGATTCAAGCCTAAACACGAATGAATTGGGTGTGTCTTAACAAGTTGAGGGTAACTTCCCGAAGGTTGAACTTGAGCCGATTTTGGCCTTTTACAACCAACCTTCGGGACGGTTCCAACCCAGGTAAAACACACACAAATGAACTGGAAATTGCGCCGCTTCAAAGGGCTTTTGTAAGCGTCTCTCTATACTGCAAGATTTACCAGATCATGAATCCATTTGCGCGAGTGGAAACGAAATTCGATCACAATCGCCTTGGCAGCTTCCTCGGTCAACACCATCGCGTAGACCCAGTACACAGGCAGACGCAGGACAAATCCACCCAGCAAGGCCATTGGCACACCGATCAACCAGATGGAAAGCATTTCCATGAACATGGCATAGCGCGTGTCGCCTCCGGCGCGCAACGCGCCGATGAATAACATGAAGTTATGGACGCGCAGCCAGGCCGATAACGCGAAGAACAACATCAGCCAGCGCACGTTCCGGGCAGCCACGGATGAAATATCATACAGCCCGATCACAGGTTCACGCAAAAAGATGACCACCACACCTACTGCCAGTGCGCTGAGCATCCCCAGGATGAGGAAACGCTGTCCGTATTCGTAGGATATTTCCTTATCACCGGCGCCAATCTTATTTCCCACCATCACCGCACAGGCATTCCCCAGGCCGATAAAGAGAACAAAGCACAAATCCTCTATGGTGGCGTTGATGTTGACAGCCGCGATGGAATCCGTGCCGATGTGGGCATAGACCGAGTTGTACACGGTAATGCCAACCGACCAAAACATTTCGTTGATCGCGGCGGGCATGGAAGTCTGCAACACCTTGAAGAGGAAGAGGCGGTCGAAATGGAAAAAGGTCAGAGGGTTGGCCGCCAGGGGAGTCTTCAAGGCGTAGACAAGGATGAAGAGCAGGACCAGTTGAAAGGTCCAGCCCAGAGCCGTGCCGATGGCCGCGCCGCGCACACCCAGGGCAGGCAGTCCGCCAATCCCAAAGATAAGCAGGTAGCTCAATCCCGTCTTGAAAACGAGCGCCGTTGCCGTGATGATGGCAGCCAGTTTGACCAGCCTGATACTCCGCAGAACAGCAAGATACGAAGTGACGACAGCCACCAGCACGTAGCTCAGGCCGACGATCCGTAAATAGCCGGCGCCGATGGCAGTCACTTGCGGGTCGTTGGTATAAAAGTGCATGACCGCTTCGGGAGCAAGCACCGCAAGGAGGCAGAACATGCCGCCCACCAGGGCCGAGACGGCCAGCGAAATGCCCAGCACCAGGCGGATGTTGGTCACATCCCCTTTGCCCCAGTACTGGGCGGTGAAGATGGCCATGCCGCTGGTGACGCCAAACAGAAACAGGATCAACAGGAAGAAGAGTTGGTTGGCCAGCCCCAGCGCAGCAATGGAATTCTCGCCCAACCGCCCAACCATGAGAACATCCACCATATTCAAGCCAGCAGAGACAAGTTGCTGGAATGCAATTGGCACAGCAATGTGCAGCATGTCGCGGAAAAAGCCGCGGTCGCGGAGGAAGGAGATGTTCATAAGAATGCTATTGTTCCAAAATAGTAGGTCACGCTTCGAGCGTGACCTACTATTTTCAATCCTTGGGCGCTTCGCGGACAATGTACAGCGGCCTGCCCTTCACCTCGTCGTAGATGCGGCCGATATATTCGCCCAGGATTCCCAGGCTGATCAACTGCACCCCGCCCAGGAACAGCACCGCCACCAGCGTGGAGGCCTGGCCCACGAACTGGCTCGCGGTCAGCGCGCGCATGATAATCACCACCGGGATCATCAGGATGCTCAACCCCGCCGCGATGAACCCGATGTAGGTGGCCACCTGCAGCGGGAAGTACGAGAACCCCGTGATCGCGTTCAGCGCAAGTTTGAGCATCTTTCGAAACGGGTACTTGGTGGAGCCCGCGAAGCGCGCCGCGCGTTTGTAGGCCACGCCCACCTGCTTGAAGCCCACCCAGGCCGACATGCCGCGCAAGAAGCGGTCGCGCTCGCGCATCGAGTTCATCACGTTCACCACCTTGCGATCCATCAGGCGGAAATCGCCCGTGTCCAGCGGGATTTTAATGTCGGTGATGCGGAAGATCAGCCGGTAAAACAGTGAAGCGGTGAAGGTCTTGAACCACGATTCGCCCTCGCGCTCGGCTCGCACCGCATAGACCACCTCGTAGCCCTCGCGCCACTTGGCGACCAGTTCGGCGATCACCTCGGGCGGGTCCTGCAGGTCCGAGTCAATGATCACCACCGC